>JAAFGW010000075.1 GCA_010365175.1 Sulfuriferula multivorans
CGCCTTTTCTTTGGATCCTTTTTTTGGCTAGGCAAAAGAAAGGATCTTGCCGCCGGGCAACCCACGGCCAACGGTAAGCAGCGCGCGCAGTCCCCAATTATTCCTACACGCTGAAAGCGAAATCAGCCAGCCGGCTCAATCAAAACCGCCGCCGCCACACTCCGCCCCTCGGCCACGAGAATGTTGTAGGTGCGACACAACGCCCCCACATCCATCACCTCCAGCCCAATCCGTGCCTCCACCAGCGCCCGTGTCAGCGAAGGGTGCGGAAACCGCAACCGATTACCGGTGCCGAACAGCAGGATGTCCAGATCACGTTGCGCAACCCATTCGAAGTGCTCGGCGGTGAGTGCTTCAAAATTCAGTCCGGCCCAGGGGGCAACTTCGATGCCCTGCGTGGACAACAGCAGGCTTGATTCATGGCGATGGCCGTTGACGAGGACGTGATCATCTCCGTAACCGGTGAATAGCCGCTGGGTGGTGTCGGTATTGAGGTGCAGTTTCATGACCAAACCTTAGCAGATTCCGTCTGATTCGTGAGGGGGTTGCCCAGCCAGCACTTCTGTGCCCCGCGACGCCCAGTTAAGTTTGCCCGTGCACCGTCCCTCCGGTAAAATCGCTCGTTTTCCAAGGCTTTGTTTTGCTTTGGTTTTATGCAGGTTGACCAGGAAGAAAGCCGTGACGGAAGATAAAAATCCACGTTTACGCACGATCAATAAATCGTCCAAGCTCGATAACGTGTGCTATGACATACGCGGTCCGGTGATGGCGCGCGCCAAGAAGATGGAGGATGAAGGGCAGCGCATCATCAAGTTGAACATCGGCAATCCGGCGCCGTTTGGTTTTGATGCGCCCGAGGAAATTGTGCAGGACGTCATCGTCAACTTGCCTAGCGCTTCGGGCTACTCCGATTCGAAAGGCTTGTTTTCGGCGCGCAAGGCGATCATGCACGAGACGCAGCGCAAGGGCATTGCCGGGGTTCGGACCGAGGACATCATCATTGGCAACGGTGTGTCCGAGTTGATTGTGATGGCAATGCAGGCGTTGCTGGACAGCGGCGACGAGGTGCTGGTTCCAGCGCCTGATTACCCATTGTGGACGGCAGCGGTGAGCCTGGCAGGCGGTAAGCCGTGCCACTATATCTGCGACGAGGGCGCCGGCTGGTTGCCCGATCTGGACGATATCCGCTCCAAGATCACGACGCACACGCGCGCGATTGTCATCATCAACCCGAACAATCCGACGGGTGCGCTGTATCCGGATGATCTGCTGTTGGGGATTCTGGAAATTGCACGGGAAAACCAGTTGGTTGTTTATGCCGACGAAATCTATGACAAGGTTTTGTATGACGGCGCGACGCACACCTCAATCGCCTCGCTGGCCGATGATCTGCTGATTGTGACTTTCAACGGCTTGTCGAAGAATTACCGCGCCTGCGGCTATCGTGCGGGCTGGATGATCATTTCGGGCGACAAACGTCACGCCGCGGATTACCTGGAAGGCCTCAATATGCTGGCCTCGATGCGTCTGTGTTCCAATGTGCCGGGGCAATACGGGATACAAACGGCGTTGGGCGGCTACCAGAGCATTACCGATCTGGTTGCGCCGGGCGGGCGGCTGGCGCGTCAACGTGATCTGGCGCATGACATGCTCACGTCGATTCCCGGCATCAGCTGTGTAAAACCCAAGGCGGCGATGTATTTGTTCCCGCGGATGGATCCCAAGCTGTATCCCATTGATGACGACCAGAAGTTCATCCTCAAACTGCTGGAAGAGGAGCGGGTGCTGGTGGTGCAGGGAAGCGGATTTAACTGGCCGCAGCCTGATCACCTTCGAGTGGTTTTCCTGCCGCATGAAGAAGAGTTGTCCAAGGCGATTACACGGATGAGCCGGTTTTTTGACCGCCAGCGTGCGCGTCGCTGATTTTTTATACCAACGAGATCATTTAATGAAACCCATCAATGTTGGCCTGCTGGGCCTGGGAACGGTCGGTGGCGGCACGCTTACCGTGCTGCGCCGCAATGCTGAAGAAATCACCCGCCGCGCCGGTCGTGAAATCCGCGTGGTACGCGCGGCGGTGCGCGATCTGGATAAAGCCCGTGCGCTGGCGGGCGATCTTCCGCTGTCGACCAACCCGTTCGACGTGGTCGATGATCCCGAAATCGATATTGTGGTCGAGCTGATCGGCGGACTGGAGCCCGCCCGCGAACTGGTGATGCAGGCGATTGCCAACGGCAAGCACGTGGTGACCGCCAACAAGCATCTGGTCGCCAAATACGGCAACGAAATTTTTGCGGCGGCCCAGGCCAAGGGTGTGATGGTGGCGTTTGAAGCAGCCGTGGCAGGTGGCATTCCCATCATCAAGGCGCTGCGCGAAGGCCTCACCGCCAACCGCATCGAGTGGCTGGCCGGCATCATTAACGGCACCAGCAACTTTATCCTCACCGAGATGCGCGACAAGGGTGCCGCCTTTGAGGACGTGCTGAAGGAAGCCCAGGCGCTGGGCTACGCCGAAGCCGATCCAACCTTCGACATCGAAGGCATCGACGCCGCACACAAGCTCACCATCCTGTCGGCGATTGCGTTCGGCATCCCGATGCAGTTCGATCGCGTGTACACGGAAGGCATTTCCAAACTCACCCGTGAGGACGTGAAATATGCTGAAGAGCTTGGCTATCGCATCAAGCTGCTGGGCATTGCGCGTCGTGCTGAAAATGGTATCGAACTGCGCGTGCACCCGACCCTGATTCCTGAGCGTCGTTTGATTGCCAACGTCGACGGTGCGATGAATGCCATACTGGTAAAAGGCGATGCAGTCGGTCCAACGCTGTATTACGGCGCGGGTGCCGGTGCCGAGCCGACGGCTTCCGCTGTGGTGGCCGATCTCGTCGATGTGACGCGACTGCACACTGCCGACCCGCACCATCGCGTGCCGCATCTGGCGTTCCAGCCCGACCAGCTGGCGGATACGCCCATCCTGCCGATGGAAGAGGTGCGCACGTCGTATTACCTGCGTCTGCGTGCCTTCGACCGCCCCGGCGTACTGGCCGACATCACCCGCATCCTGGCCGACAACAACATTTCTATCGATGCCATGGTGCAGAAGGAACCTGCGGAGGGCGAGGAGCAGGTCAACATTATTCTGCTGACCCACATCACCGTGGAAAAGAACATCAACGCCGCGATCACCAAGATCGAGGCGCTCGACAGTGTGGCGGGGCAGGTCATGCGCATTCGCCTCGAAGAACTGGCTGCGCGATAGACATCGGGACTCAACCATGAACTACATCAGCACGCGCGGGCGCGCCCCGCAACTCCGCTTCTCCGAAATCCTGCTCGGAGGGTTGGCCAACGATGGCGGTTTGTATGTGCCGGAAAGTTATCCGCGTTTCAGCGCGGACGAACTCGCAGCGATGCGCGGCATGAATTACCGCGAACTGGCCTTCGAAGTGCTGTCGCGTCTGATTGACGATATTCCCCACGACGACCTGCGCCGTCTGATCGACAAAACCTACACCGCAGAGGTGTATCGCTACGTCACTGACAAGGAAGATGCAGAAGACATCACCCCGCTGAAAACTCTGGAGCCCGGACTGCATGTGTTGGCACTGTCGAACGGCCCCACGCTGGCGTTCAAGGACATGGCGATGCAGTTTCTAGGCAACCTGTTCGAATACGTGCTGGACAAGACCCATGGCGAGTTGAACATTCTCGGTGCCACCTCGGGCGATACCGGTTCAGCCGCCGAATACGCGATGCGCGGCAAGCGTGGCATCAGCGTGTTCATGCTGTCGCCCGAGCATGGCATGACGCGTTTTCAGCAGGCGCAGATGTATGCCCTGCAGGATGACAATATCCACAATCTGGTGATTCGCGGGGTGTTCGACCAGTGCCAGGACATCGTCAAGGCGGTATCGAACGATCTCGAATTCAAAGCCACCCATCGCATCGGAGCGGTCAATTCGATCAACTGGGCACGCGTCGCGGCGCAAAGCGTGTATTACTTCAAGGCCTACTTCGCCGCGACCCACAACAACGACCAGAGCGTCTCGTTCTCGGTGCCGTCGGGCAACTTTGGCAACGTCTGCGCCGGTCATATCGCGCGCCAAATGGGTTTGCCGATCAACAAGCTGATCGTCGCCACCAACGAAAACGACGTGCTCGACGAGTTCTTCAAGACCGGCGTCTATCGGCCGCGTCCGCAAACCAAACATACCTCCAGCCCATCGATGGATATTTCCAAGGCCTCCAACTTCGAGCGCTTCATTTTTGATATGGCTGATCGCGATGCCGAGAAAATCCGCACGTTGTGGGAAGCCGTCGAATCAGGCGGCAGTTTTGATCTCAATGCCGATGGCCTGTTCGACCGGATTGCCCACTATGGCATCGTCTCGGGTTCGAGCAATCACGCCAACCGCATCGACACCATCCGCACGGTATACGAGGTCTACGGAACGATGGTTGACCCGCATACCGCCGATGGCATCAAGGTTGGGCTGGAACATCGCGAGCCGGGTGTGCCGCTGATCTGCATGGAAACCGCGCAGCCCGCCAAGTTCGACGATTCAATTCGCGAAGCAATCGGCATCGAGCCGGTACGGCCGGCTGAACTAGCCGATCTGGAAAAGTTGCCGCAGAGGAAGCATGTCATGGCGGCTGACGTCAATGCAGTCAAACAATTCATCGTTGAGCACGCGAAATAAAGACGGCTCATCGGTCATCTCGCAGCTGGTCGAGCAAGCGCGAGCCTGTACGGTTTGTGCAGCGCATCTGCCGCATGGGCCGCGTCCCATCCTCAGCGTTTCGCACACTTCCCGGTTACTCATCGTGGGGCAGGCACCCGGGCGTCGCGTGCACGAAAGCGGCATTGCGTGGAACGATGCTTCCGGCGATCAGTTGAGGCTTTGGCTCGGCATGACGCGCGAGCAGTTCTACGATGCCTCTCAAATCGCCATATTGCCCACTGGCCTGTGCTATCCCGGCACCGTAAAAGGCAGCGATCTGCCGCCGCGCCCTGAATGCGCACCCTTGTGGCAACCGCCGCTGCGCGCGGCCATGCCCGATATTCGCCTGACCTTGTTGATAGGCGCTTATGCGCAGGCTTATTATTTGGGCAAACGCCGCAGACGCACGTTGACCGATACCGTGGCCGCCTGGCGCGATTACTTTCCCGAGTTTGTGCCTTTGCCACACCCCAGCCCACGCAATCGTCCCTGGATGACCAAAAATCCCTGGTTCGAAACAGACGTGCTGCCAGCCCTGCGCCAGCAGGTTGGAGCCGTGCTGGCCGTGAGCGATAATAGGCACGCTAAAAGATAAGCACCCCCTCGTCAGGACCAGAACCCGTATGAAACTCATCTCCTCACTTACCAGTCCGTTCGGCCGCAAGGCACGCATTGTGTTGCTGGAAAAGAAAATTTCCTTCCAGCTTCAGGTGGAAAACCCCTGGCAGCCCGACACGCCCGTTGCCAAATTCAATCCGCTTGGAAAAGTGCCGGTGCTGGTGCTGGAAGATGGCATCAGTGTGTTTGATTCGCGCGTCATCGTCGAATACCTCGACAACCTCACCCCAGTCGCTCACCTGATCCCGACCGATTCCAAAAGCCGCATGATCGTGCGCGGTGTTGAAGCGCTGTCAGATGGTGTGACCGATGCGGCCGTGCTGGTCTTCCTCGAGAAGAAACGACCCGCCGAACAGCAAAGCACCGACTGGCTCACCCTGCAAAATCGCACCCTGCACAGCGGCCTCGAAGCCTTGTCCGAAGCGCTGGGCGAAAACCCCTGGTTCCTCGGCAACAGCATGACGCTGGCCGACGTGGCGTGCGGCTGTATGCTGGGTTATCTGGATTTCCGCTTCAGCGAAATCGATTGGCGCAGCGCGCATCCCAACTTGGCTAAACTCGAAGCCAAGCTTGCGGCTCGTCCGTCGTTCGTGGAGACTGTACCCGTCCTGTAAACGGAGGGAGCGCCATGCCCCATTCAACTGCAACCCTCGCCGGGGGATGCTTCTGGTGCATCGAATCGGTATTCAACCGCCTGCGCGGCGTCGAGTCCGCCGTGTCCGGCTACATGGGCGGCCAGACGCTCAATCCCACCTATAAAGACATCTGCGGTGGCGACACCGGCCACGCTGAAGTCGTGCAGGTGACCTACGATCCGAACGAAATCTCGTTTCGCGAACTGCTAGAAATTTTCTTTACTTTGCATGATCCCACCCAACTCAATCGGCAAGGCAACGACGTCGGCACGCAGTATCGCTCGGCAATTTTCTGGCACACGCCAGAACAGAAAGCCGACGCTGAAGCCGTCATATCAGAACTCATCGCCGCCAAGCATTTCGGTGCGCCCATTGTCACGGACGTGACTGAAGCCGAGACGTTCTATCCAGCCGAGGATTACCATCAGGGTTATTTCGACCAGAACCCGAACCAGCCTTACTGCCAGGTTGTGGTGGCGCCGAAGGTGGTCAAGGCACGGGAAAAATATGCCGCGCGCTTGAAAGTGTAGGGCTTTTTGCGGTTTTTGTTCTCCTGCCGTGTTCGGACATGCTTAAAATTCACTAAATGCTTCTATATTGAACAACAAGTTTTAAACACCAAGCTAAGAGTACAGCCCCTTGCTCGATAAGCGGGAAGGGCGCGATGCGGTCTGGACACTGAACAGCGTGCATACAGGGAGAAGGCGCATGGCCAAAACCGCTTCAGATGGGGGCGTCGGCAGCGCTTGTCGACATCGTGGCGGATCTATACCAGGCTTCCTGGAAACCGCAGGGATGACAGCCGCTCCTCAAGAAAATCTCCAATCTGTTGAATGCTGATGCTGGCGTGATGTTTACGCCTGCGGAAGGTCTATCTGAGCATGCCCTGTTCGTCAACCAGGATCTGCCTGAAGACTGGGTGCATCTGTACGCCGAGCTCTGGTGGCAGCACGACATCTGGACGACCAGTACCCCGAAGATGAATTTTATGTTCGTGGGGGCGCTGGCCAAGAGTCATGAATTGACCGGGATGCGCGAGGCGGAGGGCATCGGGTTTTATCAGGCCCCCCAATTCCTGCCGAGCTGAACCAAGGCTGACCAGCATTATTTTCGACGAGCGGGCCGATGCGATCGGTCCGTGCACACACCTGCGTTTTACCCGTGCCGCGGGTCGCACGGCATTCGGTAAACCGGAAGAAAAATTGCTTGCGTTGCTGAAACCACATTTTCAACAGGCGCTGGGGTTCTACTGCAATACGGCACGGGACAGATTGCGTCAAATTGCATCGGACATCGCGGCAGAAAGCTGATTCTGAAATGTCATCACCGAATCCAGCGCCGCTAAACATTTCGGTACACCCATCGTGACGGACGAAATCGAAGCAGAGGTCGTCTATCCCGCCGCGGCATATCACCAGGGTTGCGTCAATAAAAATCCGAATCAGTTTAAAGGGCTCTTGGCAGTGGCACCAAAGAGGGTCAAGGCGCGGGCGAAATAGGCTGATCGGCTCAAAATCGGTACAGCAGGCGCCGATTGGGGACGCACGACAGGACGAGACATAAAGGGACTTCCGGCGACTGATTGGATTTTGAAGAATCCATGATGTGGCTGCGTGGCCGGAGGCGCCACCCCGGTGCAACGGCTCATAGTTCTGAATTACTTACGCATCACGGAGCACGCCAATACCCGCTTGCTTGAAAGACTGCAAGCGTCGATATTTCTTACGCTTTTTCAAAATATATGTGACTAAAACTGGCAATGATATCTTGTAACAATTTGATTATTATGAGGCTTGTACCGGCTGGCGCAGTCCTTGCTTTGGGCAAAGAAGAATGTCAGCCCTGCGGAACAGGCTGCCATTTTGGCGTGCTCGGCGCATAATAATTGATAAGGAGAACAGCATTAACACATTAAAAGTATTTATGCGGGGCTGGATTTACACCCTCAAACGCAACATACGCAAAAACATTCAAATCAAGGCAAGAATAGCTTGCCTCGTGCGAAAGAACGTGCCGGTCTTCGACCGCCGCAGGAAAGCGTAATTCGGTACAGCCTGTGCGCCGTGTCAGACGGGTATTTTTTTGTGTAACAGGCAGCAGTGGGCCAAGGCACGAGAACGCTAATTTCCCGCTTTCGCCCACGAATCCTTCAAGGTCACCGTCCGGTTGAAAATGGGCATGCCTGGCTTCGAGTCGACACGGTCGGCAACAAAGTAGCCGTGACGCTCGAACTGGAAGTGGTCTTCTGCGGCGGCGTCCTTCAGTGACGATTCCAGTTGCGCGCGAATGAGGCGCACTGAATCGACGTTGATATCGTCGAGGAATTCACCGGTGGCCTGGCCGGGCTGGGCGGTCTTGAACAGGCGGTCGTAGAGACGCACCTCGGCCTCATACGTATGAGCGGCAGACACCCAATGGATGTTGCCCTTGACCTTGACTGAGTCGGAGCCCGGGGTGCCGGATTTGGTGTCGGGCAGGTAGTCGCAGTGCACAGCGGTGATATTGCCGTTGGCGTCCTTGTCGCAGCCGGTGCAGGTGATCACGTAGCCATAGCGCAGGCGCACCGAGTTGCCCGGGAATAACCGGAAATAACCCTTGGGCGGTGTTTCCTCAAAATCTTCGCGCTCGATCCACAGCTCTTTTGACAGCATGACGGTGCGCTTTCCGAGGTCGGGCTGCTGCGGGTGGTTGGGGGCGAAACATTCTTCCGACTCGCCTTCCGGATAGTTGTCGATGATGAGCTTGACCGGGTCCAATACCGCGATACGTCGCAGGGTAGTATCGTTCAGACCATCCCGCTGGCAGGCCTCGAACACGCTGTAGTCGATCCAGCCGTCAGATTTGGAAACGCCGACCTGGTCGGTGAAGCGCTTGAGGCCTTCGGCGGTGTAGCCACGACGGCGTGCGCCGGCCAGCGTAGGTAAACGGGGGTCGTCCCAGCCGGCCACGTGCTTTTCTTCCACCAGTTGAATCAGCTTGCGTTTCGACAGCACCACATAGGTGAGGTTGAGCCGCGCGAACTCGACCTGCTGCGGCAGCGGGCGCGGGAAGAAGTTGCCGTCGGCCAGCTTGCCGAGCAGCCAGTCGTAAAACGGACGCTGGTCTTCGAATTCCAGGGTGCAGATCGAGTGCGTAATGTGCTCGATCGCGTCTTCGATCGGGTGCGCGTAGGTGTACATCGGGTAGATGCACCAAGTGTCGCCGGTGTTTTGGTGATGCGCGCGCTTAATGCGATAAATCGCCGGGTCGCGCAGGTTGATGTTGGGCGAGGCCATGTTGATTTTGGCACGCAGCACGTGGGCACCATCGGCAAATTCACCTGCGCGCATCGAGCGGAACATCGCCAGGTTTTCTTCCACGCTGCGGCTGCGATAGGGACTGTCCTTGCCGGGCTCGGTGAGCGTGCCGCGATAGGTGCGCATCTCGTCGGCAGACAGTGATTCGACGTAGGCATGGCCGGCCGTAATCAGGTATTCGGCGCAGGCATACATGGTATCGAAGTAGTTCGACGCAAAGTAAAGATGCTGGCCCCAATCGAAGCCCAGCCATTTCACCGATTCGAGAATGGCATCGACGTATTCCTGGCTTTCCTTCTCCGGATTGGTGTCGTCGAAGCGCAGATGGCATACGCCACCGTAATCGCGGGCCAGGCCGAAATTGAGGAAGATCGATTTGGCGTGCCCCAGGTGCAGATAACCGTTGGGCTCGGGAGGGAAACGCGTCTCGACGCGCCCGCCCCATTTGCCGGCAGTATTCTGCTCGTCGATGAGGTTGCGGATGAAGTTGGCGGCAGGGGCAGGTACAGGTGTCGTGCTCATGTGTCGTGTTCTGGGTCCAAATGGACGGATGTAAGGCTGGATCGTGGGAGGGGTTTATTCGCCCAACAGTCGCCGCGCTAGCAATGACTGCATATCCCGCCGACCATCAGCGATCAGGTAGATAAAAACGCGTGTGTCGATTATCCGGTAAATTAGCCGATAGGGCTTGAAAAAGACTTGTCGGTATTCCTTGATGCCAAGTGCCAGGAGTTCACGGGGATAGGCGCCGCGCTCGGGAAAGGTGGCGATGCCTTCGGCGGCTTTGAGTAACTTGTCCAGTACATGGTTGGCGCTGGCCTTTGAGTCGAACTCGGCAATATGGTCGTAAATCGATTCCATATCCCGTTCGGCACCTGCGGTTAGCAGTATTTGATAGGCCATGTTTGCGGGTTTATTTGCTACGCAGGCGCTTGGCTACCCCGGCGAGCGAGCGCGTGTGGCCCGCTTCGATATCTTGACTGCCCAGTGCCAGGATTTTCAGCAGCGCGAGGGTTTCCTGAGTTTCTTCAAACGACGCCACATCCTGGATTACGGCCTTGGCCTCACCGTTCTGGGTGATGATCATCGGTTCGCGCTGTTCGGTCAATTGAAGCAGTACCTCGGCAGCGTTGGCTTTAAGATAGCTGATTGGTTTGACCTGGGTTGAGTAGCGCATGGATCTCTCCGGGGGGATTGAGTGAACTGAATATAGTCTTTTAATGGGCGTGTTGCAACGGCCCGATTGGGCATGCCGACTGTCTGGATCAAAGGGGCTTGGCTCACATTGTTTTCATAACATCGACCATGCACCAAACAATCTGAGCCTGGACCCTTTCACTGTAAAGCGCGATAAATCCGGCGCACACGCGATGTCCTCATTCGAAAATAGGCGCCAGCCTCGCCAGCACTTCATCCAGGATTTCTGGTGGGAGCGTGTCCGCTTTTCTGCCGCCGCGCGCCTCTATGTCAAGTACACGCGGCTGGTCGCACCGCACCACCCCGGTTGTCTTGATGCCTGAAATAGGCACGGCGAAACCGATGCGGCGGGCGAATTCGCCGCCGTTTGTGATCGGCAGAATCACCGGCAGTTTTGTGGCCTCGTTGAACTCGGCTGGCGATATAACCAGGACGGGACGATGCCCGCGCTGCTCGCGTCCTTCCGTGGGGTCGAGCGACACCAGGTAAATGTCGCCGCGTTTCATATTGGCTCACGACCCACGGCCGGCGCATCGATCCATTCCCGTTCTTCTGGCGGTTGCGGCTGGGAATAG
>JAAFGW010000076.1 GCA_010365175.1 Sulfuriferula multivorans
TGAGCCTGGCGTTACTGGGCTATCTGTTCAAGTCCAGCGATCTGGGTAACAGCGTCAACGAGTCCTGGATCGATGCACGTGTCCGCGGCCATGGCGTTAACGGCGCTTTGTTGTTTTTGCTGATGGGCGGGGTATTTACCGCCATCGGCCTACCCCGCCAGATCATTGCATTCCTCGGCGGTTACGCCTTTAGCATCGCGTTGGGCACACTGCTCGGAGCACTGGCTGCGCTGTTGGGCTGCATGTTGAGCTTCGGTTATGCGCGCCTGTTTGGCAAAGGCTTTCTTCGCGCAAAGCTGGGTGAGCGTGCTGGGCGCTTCGATCACTTCATACACGAACATCCCTTTTCAATGACGGTATTGATTCGACTGCTGCCCGTGGGGAGCAATTTGCTGACCAATCTGGCCGCAGGCATTTCCAGTATTCGGCCTGCGGCTTTTTTTATTGGGACCTTTCTGGGCTATTTGCCGCAGACACTGGTTTTTGCCTTGGTGGGCAGCGGTGTGCACATCGCTCCCATGCTTAAACTTTTGCTGGCCATCGGCCTTTTCCTGGTTTCAGGCGCATTCGGCGCTTATCTTTATCGCCGGTTCCGAGATGGCCAGAGTCTCGATGACAAGATCGATGCCGCGTTGGACGAGACAGGAAGCCATCACCATGAATCTGCAAACAAAACCTGAGCTTTCCGGGCGAGGGCTGTTCCTCTTAAGCCTGCTGCTGCTGGCCGCCCTAACCGTCGTGGCGTTGCTGACGCGCACGCTGATCCCCATCGACGAGACGCGTTATGTGAGCGCCGCATGGGAAATGTGGTTGCGGGGTGATTTTCTGGTGCCGTTCAAGAATGGCGAACCCTATAGCCACAAACCGCCCTTCATGTTCTGGATGTTTCATGCCGGCTGGGCCTTGTTCGGCGTTAACGACTGGTGGCCGCGCCTGGTGTCGCCTTTGTTTTCTGCGGCTTCGTTGTTATTGACCTGCTTGCTGGCGCATCGCCTTTGGCCTCAGCGCACCGGATTGGGCGGAAGGGCTGCATTGATTCTGGTAAGTGCGATGTTGTGGATTCTTTTTTCCACTTCAATCATGTTCGATGTGATCTTGGCTTTCTGGGTGCTGGTCGGCATGCATGGCATTGTTGTGGCGGCCGATGGAAAACGACGCGGCTTTGTCATGCTGGGAATCGCGATTGGCTTTGGCGTGCTGACCAAGGGGCCGGTCATCCTGCTCAATCTGCTGCCGATTACCGTGCTGGCGCTGTGGTGGCAGCCTGGTCTGCAATGGAAACACTGGTTTGGCGGAGTGGTGCTGGCGGTTCTGCTTGGTGCTGCAATTGCGTTGGCGTGGGCATTCCCGGCTGGGCAGTCGGGCGGCGAGGCCTACCGCAATGCGATATTCTGGGGACAAACCGCCGACCGCATGGTGGATTCCTTTGCCCACCGGCGTCCTTTCTGGTGGTATCTGCCCTTGCTGCCACTGGTGTTGTTTCCCTGGTTTGTCTGGCCTGGGTTCTGGAAGGCATTGGCGCACCACAGGCGGGGTGGACTAGACCGCGGCACACGCTTTTGCATTGCCTGGATGCTGCCCGTGTTCATCGCGTTTTCTTTTATCAGTGGCAAGCAGCCACACTACCTGGTGCCAATGTTTCCCGCTTTTGCGTTGTTGGCGGCACGCGTGCTGGCCGATTTGAGTCCTTCCCGCATGAGCCTGCCAGCCTTGTTTGCAGCTGGGCTGGGAGCCATATTGATGGTTGCGGGTAGCGGGCAGATTTCTGCGCTCCAAGATCAGGTTGTCGAGCTGCCACCGGTTTGGCCGGGCATCTTGCTCATGCTCATGGCGCTGATGGTGTGGATTGCGGTACGACGAGGTGTTCAGCCTGTTCTGATGCTTGGGCTGCTGGGTGCTACGACCATGAGTTTGGTGCAGCTGGCAGCATCGCCATCGATTGACCCTTTGTATGACATCAAACCTATGGCGCTGGCGATAAAGCAGGTTCAGACGGAAGGGCGGACAGTGGCTAATGCAGCCAGGTATCATGCCCAGTATCAATTTCTGGGCAGGCTTGAGACGCCATTGGTTGAATTGAGAGGGACTGATTTGAAACCCTGGTTAGCGGCCCATCCCAATGACTTTGTGGTGGTATATCTGAAGGATACGCAAAAACTGGACGCAATCACCGCGCGTTATAAACAGGCTTACCGTGGAGGCGCTGCAGTATTGGTCGACACGCGAACGGCGGCCAGTTTGTTGGCCGCCGCCGTTGTTGAATAGCAATGCTTAAGCTTCAGCTTCTCGCTGAGGCATCACCACTTCGCGGGACGGCGAGATGGTGGAAATAGCGTGCTTGAATATCATCTGAGCGGCCTGATCCTGGCCCTTCAGCAGCACCACAAATTGATCGAATGACTCGATTCGTCCCATGAGCTTGATGCCATTCACTAGAAACACTGACACCGGAATGCGATCTTTACGCAGGGTGTTAAGGAAAACGTCTTGCAGGTGGTTATATTCTTTGCCGGCCATGTTTGGCTCCCTGTCTGATGAAAGCGGGGCGGAGCCCCGCATAACCTATTTTTAGTGGATTACTCAACTTTTGCACTGGCACGCACTGATGTGATGGCATCACGCACCCGCAATTGCTGGGTTTGTTTGATGATTTCTTCCCGCACAGCCTCAAGTGGAGGGATTTGCGGTTTGCGCGTGTCGTCGAGACGGATGATGTGATATCCAAATTGTGATTTCACCGGCGTTTTGGTGGTCTCGCCTTTCTTCAGGCCAGCCAGGGCATCAGAGAATTCCTTCACATAGGCACCCCGGTTTGACCAGTCCAACTCACCGCCATTTTTTGCGGAGCCCGGATCCTGGGAATATTTTTTTGCCAGGTCCTCGAACTTGGCTTTCTTGCCCAAATCAGCGATCAGTTTTTTGGCCTCGGATTCGGTCTTCACCAGAATGTGGCGTGCGCGATATTCCGGCTCTACGGCTTCGGACTTTGCCTTGTCGTAAGCAGACTGAATTTCAGCATCGGTTACCGGGTGGGCTTTGACGTAGTCTTCCAGATAGGCCTTGGCGAGTTGATCTTTACGGCGAATGTCGAGTGCAGCGGCCATTCTGGGTTCCTTGTCGAGCCCTTTGTCCAATGCAGCGCGCGACAGCAGTTCCAGGTTGATCAGTGACTCGCGCACGCGGGCGTCGAGTTGCGGGGAATCCGGTTGGCCCTGTGCCATTTCACGCTTGATCAATTCCCCATAAACGGCGGGAATTTCCTTGCCGTTGACCACCGCGAGCGGCTTGGTCGCGTCGGCGGTAGCAGGGGTGGGAGCCTGGGCTTGAGCCAGTGGGGACAAGGCCAACATGATCAAAGCGGGGAGAGTTGCGGCGCGCATACGGGTTCCTTTCAAAGTTCTTCTGGGGATAAAGCGGTGATCGACAAAGCGTGAATTTCACGCTGCATTAACTCACCCATGGCTTCGTAAACCAATCGGTGGCGGGCGAGGGTGGAAAGCGTGCTGAATTTTGGGGACACCAATGTGAGGCGAAAGTGACCGCCGCCCGAAGCCGCACCGGCATGACCTTTGTGCTGCGCACTTTCGTCTTCCAGCGTAATGGATTCGGGGTCGAGCGCGGTGAGGCGCTCGCGGATCAGGTCGGCAGTGCTCATGTAGGGAATACTTTCTTGAAAGGTTTGACGCTGACACTGGCATACACGCCTGCGGCCACGTAGGGATCGGTGTCGGCCCAGGCTTGTGCGGCGGAAAGGGAATCGAATTCGGCGACGATCAGGCTACCGGAAAAACCGGCGGGACCGGGGTCGTTGCTGTCAATGGCGGGGAAGGGGCCCGCCAGCAGCAAACGCCCCGCCTGTTGCAAGGTGTGCAATCTGTCCAGGTGTGCAGGACGGACGGGCAGGCGCTTGTCGAGACTGTCGGACACATCATGGCCGACGATGGCATAAAGCATTATTGTTTTTCTTCCTGGTTCAGATCTGCTTGATCCATATATTTGGTGAGCATCATGCTTTGGCCGATCACAAACACCAACATCAGCCCCAAACTGCCAAACAATTTGAAGTTGACCCAGGCGTCAGTCGAGAAGTTGAAGGCAACAATCAAATTTGCAACCCCCATGAAAGCAAAAAAACCACCCCAGCTCGCATTCAACCGACTCCATGCTGGGTCAGGAAGTTCCATTTGAGCCGTCATCAGGTTTTTGATGATGTTACGTCCGAACGCGGCTGCTCCAAAAATGATGCCGGAAAATATCCAGTAGAGGACGGTGGGTTTCCACTTGATGAAGCTTTCATCGTGCAGCCAGAGCGTGGCACCACCAAACACTACAATAATTCCCAGACTGACCCACATCATGGTCTCAACCTTGTGGCCGCGCAGTTTGACCCAGCCGATTTGCACAATGCTGGCGACGATGGCTATCAGCGTTGCGAAATAAATGCCGGGTTTTTCAATCCCGCCGACCGGTTGCGGCAAACCCAGGCTTGCCATGAAAGTGCGGGTGGCTTCAGCATTGGCATCGCCCAACTTATAGGCGATGAAAAAGATGATGATGGGGAACAGATCGAACAGGAGTTTTTTCATTATGTAGGGGCAGAACGGTTACGTTAATTCGAGTGGTCATGTATTTTGCTATGATTCCCCCTCCTGACCAAGTGCTTTGGCCCTTGGTTCCCTGATCCTGACCATCGATGCTCAATATCGATCTGCATTGCCATTCCAGTGTTTCTGACGGGGTTTTGTCTCCGGCCGAGGTGGTCGCGCGTGCGGCTGCCAACGGCGTGCATGTGCTCGCCCTGACCGACCACGACGATGTGGCCGGGTTGGCAGAGGCGCAAATTGCAGCTGATGTTGCGGGGATTATGCTGATTCCCGGGGTAGAGATTTCGGTCACTTGGGGTGGCCAGACGGTCCACATTGTCGGCCTGCGTATCGACCCCTTGCACCCCGAACTGGCTGCCGGTTTGTACAGTATCCGACTGGGTCGGATGGAGCGGGCTCGGCGTATGGCGGCTGACCTGGCGCGACACGGCATTGCCGGCGCATATGAAGGCGCAGACAGTTATTCGGCCAACAAGCAGATGGTGGGGCGTACCCATTTTGCGCGCTGGCTGGTGGCGCAGGGTCATGCACCGGATATGCGCACCACGTTCAAACGCTTTCTGACACCAGGCCATCCTGGCTATGTCGACCACGAATGGACTTCACTGGAAAACGCAGTGACCTGGATTCGCGCCAGCGGCGGCATGGCGGTGATCGCGCATCCCGGGCGCTATCCCTTGAAGGCGCATCAGCTCGTTGTGTTGCTGAATGACTTTCGTGCGCTGGGCGGCGAGGGCATCGAGGTCATCACCGGCAGTCATCATCCTTCCGAATATGGCAAGTTTGCCGACTTGGCGCGCGCTTTTAGCCTCAAGGCCTCACGCGGTGCGGATTTTCACGCACCGGGCGAAGGGGTCGATATCGGCTGTCTCCCTGCGTTGCCTCATTATTGCCAACCGGTCTGGCAAAGCTGGTCCGAACTAGAACACCATCCTTCCTTTTCCACCGCTTGAGTATTTATGGCGCAATTTTTTAATATTAATGCCGACAACCCACAGCTTCGGCTGATCCAACAGGCGGTCGACATCATCAAGCGTGGCGGCGTGATCGTGTATCCGACGGACTCTTGTTATGCGCTGGGCTGTAAAGTTGGCGACAAGGAGGCCGCGACAAAGCTGCTGGCAGTGCGTGGACTCGACAGTGAGCATGACCTGACACTGATTTGCCGTGATCTGTCCGAACTGGGACGCTACGCACAAGTCGATAACAATCAGTTCCGTTTGTTGAAGGCGCACACCCCCGGCCCTTACACCTTTATTTTGAGGGGTACGCGTGAAGTGCCGAAGCGGCTGCTGCATAAAAAGAACGACACCATCGGCTTGCGGGTACCTGGACATTCCATTGTGCAGGCGCTGTTGGAAGAGTTGGGTGAGCCCATTCTGTCTTCCACCCTGTTACTGGAAGGTGAAGACGTGCCGCTGACCGAGCCGTGGGAAATCCGCGAGCGCCTGGAGCATCTGGTTGAACTGGTGATAGACGGTGGGGCGTGTGGCCTCACCCCCACCACGGTAATCGATCTCACCACCGACATCCCCTTGATACAGCGCTATGGAAAAGGCGATGTATCGGCTTTTGAGGTCTGAACCTGATGGAACTGAGTTTGATTCAAAAAATTGCTGTATTCGCCTTGCCTGTGATATTTGCCATCACCCTCCACGAAGCGGCGCACGGTTATGTAGCGCGTTTTTTTGGCGACATGACAGCGGCGGCGGCGGGCCGCATCACGGTCAATCCACTCAAACACATCGATCTTGTTGGAACCATTATCGTTCCGCTGGTTATTCTGGTTTCCAGCAAGTTGTTAGGCGGAGGCGCGATTTTGTTCGGATGGGCCAAGCCCGTGCCCGTTAACTTTGCCCGATTGCGCCGCCCCAAGCAGGATATGTTATGGGTAGCGGCAGCCGGGCCGGGGATAAATTTCGTCATGGCCGTATTCTGGGCGCTGATGATCCAGGTGGGACATGCGCTGGGCGATGGCTTTGTTTCCGCCCCGATCATGCTGATGGGCGCGGCCGGCGTGTTCATTAATGTCATCCTGATGGCCTTGAATCTCATTCCGCTACCGCCGCTGGATGGCGGTCGGATTGCTGTCAGCCTGTTACCCATGAAGCAGGCGATGCAGTTTGCCAGGCTCGAGCCCTATGGCCTGTTCATTTTGCTTGGTTTGTTGTTCACCGGTATCCTCGGAACCATTCTGTGGCCACTCATCAGCCTGTTCATCGGCATCATTGCATTGGTTACCGGACTGGATTCGTCTCAACTGCTTGGCCTGATCCAGTTCGTACTGTCCTGATCACTCATTCCTTATAACTCGCACCCAAACCTATCCATGTATTCTGATCGCGTTCTATCCGGCATGCGCCCCACCGGGCGTTTGCACCTTGGCCATTACCATGGCGTGCTTAAAAACTGGCTGCGCCTGCAGAACGAATACCAGTGCCTGTTTTTCGTGGCCGACTGGCATGCGCTGACCACGCACTACGACACACCGGGCGTGATTGAGGAGAACGTGCGCGACATGGTGATCGACTGGCTTGCTGCCGGCGTTGATCCGGCGCAGGCCACGCTGTTCGTCCAGTCGCGTGTGACCGCGCATGCTGAATTGCATTTGTTGCTGTCGATGATGACACCGCTCGGCTGGCTGGAGCGCGTGCCCACCTACAAGGACCAGCAGGAAAAGCTCAGCGAAAAAGACCTCTCGACTTACGGCTTTCTCGGCTATCCATTGCTGCAATCTGCCGACATCCTGATCTACCGTGCCAACCTGGTGCCGGTGGGTGAGGATCAAGTCCCGCACATCGAATTCACCCGTGAAATCTGCCGTCGGTTTAATCACCTGTATGGTCGTGAACCGGGGTTCGAAGACAAGGCGCGTGCTGCAGTCAAGAAGCTGGGCTCGAAAAAAGCCAAGCTGTATGAAGAATGTCGCACCGCCTATCAGGAGCAGGGTGACGACGAGGCATTGGAGTCCGCCAAAGCGCTACTCAACGATGCGCAGAACCTGTCGCTTAATGACCGTGAACGCCTGTACGGTTACCTTGAAGGGTCCGGCAAGATGATTCTTGCTGAACCTGAAGCCTTGTTGACTGCGGCATCAAAAATGCCCGGGCTGGATGGACAGAAAATGTCCAAGTCCTACAACAACACGATCGCGCTCCGTGAAGACCCGGAAATCGTGGGCAAGAAAATTCGCACCATGCCGACCGATCCTGCACGCGTACGTCGCACCGATCCCGGTAACCCGGCCAACTGCCCGGTATGGCAGTTTCATATGGTGTATTCCGATGACAGCACCCGGCAGTGGGTTACCGCTGGTTGCACCAGCGCCGGTATCGGCTGCCTCGAATGCAAACAACCCGTCATCGATTCGATCCTCGCCGAGCTCGCGCCGATCCGAGAGCGTGCACAGTATTACGAAGAGAATCCAGACCAGGTTCGCAACATCCTCGCCGATGGTTGTGAGAAGGCTCAGGAACTGGCGCATGACACCATGCGCGATGTGCGTGAGGCGATGGGGCTGACGTTTGGTTGAAGCGGCTTATCAGACAACCGTTAAATCACTGATGAGTCATGCGCGTTATAGCCTCTCATCCAGGAAATGCATTATCTGAAGTGGAATACATAATGAGTGGTGAGTTTCGACCTATAGAAGGCATGAGAAAGTTCGCTGGTAATGCCTGCTCTTTAGGTGCATCCGACCGCTGTGATCCGTTTTGGGCCCTCTAGTGCAAAGATGCTCATTTTCCTGAATCCGCACCTCCCAACTCAGGGAAGTTCAGTGTCCACTTATGAAATCCCATGGGGGAATGGGGTTGGTCTCTCTCCACAAGCCAAGCCTTTTCAGCTTCGCCATGAGTTCTGCACTGGCATAAGCGGAGTAATCTTCTGCAGGCTGACTCTTGGCATCTTGCCGTAACCACCACGCCATTCCATCCTGTATCTGTTCCAGGCCGATATCACGTTGGTTTACCACCAGTTTGCAGACAAGTTCACCCCGTTGCTTAAGCTCGGTGCACGTGGCGACTGCGTTCCGGTTTAACGCCAACCTGCTGAGATTGGTTCGCGATGGGTCGCCCCATGCCTGATAGCGTTCAGGTGCGTCGATAGCGGTGAGGTTGATTGTCCGGTGCTGACGCCCAATCAATAGGGTCAGGGTATCGCCATCGGTAACTTCGACCACGCGTCCGGTAAAAGTGTCTGCACTGGCCGTTGTGATCATCAGCGTGCACGTTGTGGCGATCACGCCTAGATACCGTCTCAAGGGGGTGTTCCTCATTTCTGATTTCGGCAATGGAGCGATTACCACTTCACCATATGCACGTTGTTCAGGCTGCGTCCCAGAAACCGCTCGCCGATGGTCTGAAAGCGCAACGGCACATCCGTGACATGAAAGTCGTAGCGCGGCTGAGCGGGGCCTGGGTTGGCAAGCTTCTTGTCGGCCAGTAACCGGGCAACCTGCTCGGCCATGGCTTCGGCGGAATCAACCAGATTCACCCCTTCTCCCACCACCTGACTCAGCAAGGGTTTAAGCAGAGGATAGTGGGTGCAACCGAGCACCAGGGTGTCGATGCGTTCGGCCATGAGCGGCTTCAGATAATCCTGTGCGGTCAGCCGGGTCACTTCGTGATCGAGCCAGCCTTCCTCGACCAGTGGCACAAATAGCGCGCACGCTTGCGAATGGATGCGGGAGTCGGGCGCATATTCATGAATGGCGCGTGCGTAGGCATTACTGTTGATGGTGGTAGGCGTGCCGATGACGCCGATTCGCTTGCCACCGCGCGCCGACACCGCGCCAGCGTCGATCACATCGAGAACGGGCACCGAAGACAAGTCCTTGACCACGTGTGAGGCCACCGCCGCCATGGTGTTGCAGGCGATGACCAGCAGCTTGACGTCTTTTTCCAGCAGAAACTGGGCGATCTGGGTGGTGAAGTGGGTGATAGTGTCGACCGATTTCACGCCATAGGGGACGCGAGCGGTGTCGCCGAAATAGACGATGTTCTCGTAGGGCAGGCGCTCCATCAGGGCACGCACGACGGTGAGTCCACCGATGCCGGAATCGAATACGCCGATGGGGGACTGTGCGTTCGTGGACATGGATGGCAAGATGGCGGGATGAGAAAAATGCCATTTTACCTGCAGGGCCGCGCTGCACTGTTTTCTTTGGCGCGGCAACCATCATGAGCGGCTGCGATTGCGATTCCGTCTGCGATACCGCCCCTGACCCGCGCTACCGCCGCGCGCTGTGGATTGCGCTGGTGTTGAATGCGCTGATGTTCGGCGTGGAGTTGTCAGCCAGTTTCGCGGCACAGTCGGTGTCCTTGCTGGCCGATGCGGTGGATTTTCTGGGCGATGCCGGCAACTACAGCGTGGCGTTATTTGTGTTGGGAATGGCGCCGCTATGGCGTTCGCGTACGGCTCTGTGGAAAGGCTGGCTGATGGTGGGTTACGGCGTGTTCGTGCTCGGCAAGTCGGCCTGGCAGTGGTCGGCCGGCGTAGTGCCGGAGCCGGCCATCATGGGCTGGGTGAGCCTGTTGGCGCTGGCGGTCAACGTCGGCGTGGCGGCACTGCTGTATGCCCACCGCCAGGGCGATGCGCAGGCGCGTTCGGTGTGGCTGTGTTCGCGTAATGATGCGCTGGGAAATCTGGCGGTGCTGGGCGCAGCAGCAGGGGTGTGGGCCACCGCGCACGGCTGGCCGGATATTGCTGTGGCATTGGTGCTGGCGGGGCTGGCCCTCAGTTCGGGCAGTTCGGTGATACGTCACGCACAGCGAGAATTGCGGGCCTGATTCAAGTGGCGCGGAGGATACTGCGTGCGAATCAAGCCGTTTTCTGTCGTGACAGAGCCCAGGCAACATGCTCACGCACCATTTCAGACGGATGATGCAGCTGCATGCTGAGCGCAGCGTCCCTGTTAACAGAAGCGGGCGCGTTACCCAGCGCTACGGCAATATTGCGTAGCCAGCGTTCGTGGCCAATGCGGCGGATGGCTGAACCCGCCAACCGCGCATTGAAATCAGCTTCGCTCCAGGCAAACAATTCCACCAGTCCCGCGCTGTCGAGCCCATTGCGTACTGCAAAGTCCGGAACCGAGGCAGTGTGTGCGAAGCGGTTCCACGGGCATACCAACTGGCAATCGTCGCACCCATAGATGCGGTTACCCAGCAGCGGGCGCAGTTCGAGCGGTATGCTGCCCTTGAGTTCGATGGTGAGATAGGAAATGCAGCGGCGTGCATCGAGCGAATAGGGCGCGAGGATGGCCTGTGTCGGGCAAATATCGATGCAGGCCTGGCAGGTGCCGCAGTGATTTGCCTCGGGAGCGTCTACCGGGAGCGGCAAGTCGGTATAGATTTCGCCTAGAAAGAACCATGAGCCGTGTTGGCGGTTTAACAACAGGGTGTGTTTGCCGCGCCAGCCGAGGCCTGATTTG
>JAAFGW010000077.1 GCA_010365175.1 Sulfuriferula multivorans
CGAGCAGCCTGCTGCGTCGGTTGCGTGATCGGGGGCTGCTGGAAAAACAAGGGGCGGGAAGCCGCACTTATTACACCCTGACTTCGCCGCAGGAAGCGGCCGACAGGCACCCGGAGCAGGGCGAGTTGCCGTTGGAAGGTGGTAACCGGCCCGTCGAAGGTGGTAAGCAGCCGCAACAAGGTGGTAAGCGCACCCTGCCAGACTTGCCACCCAAACTGGCAGCACGCCTGCCCCAACCCCGACAGCGCCTGGGGGGAACGTCTTTACGTGCGCTCATCCGCGACCTGTGTGGGTGGCAAGCGTTGCGTGGCGAGGAGCTTGCCACCTTGCTGCATAAAGACCTTAAATACCTGCGCAACAAGCACCTGACTAAAATGGTGCAAAGCGGCGAGCTCGCCTTCCTGTACCCAGAATCGCCCAACCATGCGTTGCAGGCTTACAAGTTGCCTGCGAGAAAACAAAATCAGTAATGGTGATGGCTACTTTTCTTGATCTGGTTGCAAAGAAATGAAACAGCAACGCAAACCATCAAGGAAAAGCACTTTTCCGCGCCAACGCGCGCTTTTGCCGAGGCCTTGGCCGATGCCGAAATTGTCCAATAGCCTGTTGGACAATTGCCCTGGCGGCATAACCTGGTACTGCTCGCCAAGCTGAAAGACCCGTACCTTTTAGATTTTCTCGGGGCGGGCAAGGAAACCGACGAGCGCGCTATTGAATCCGCCATCGTCCATCACATCACCCAATTTTTGCTGGAATTGGGTGCCGAATTCGCTTTCGTCGGCAGGCAGGTGCATATCGAAGTGGGCGGCGATGATTTCTTTATCGGCCTGCTGTTCTATCACCTCAAGCTGCGCTGCTATGTGGTGGTGGAGCTCAAGGCGGGGGCATTCAAACCTGTACACACCGGGCAATTGAGCTTCTATTCAGCGCTGTGGATGCTCAGATGAAGGCCGAACAGGCCTTCCCCAAAATTCTGTGGGTTTCACGACCGACCGGTAACTGGCTGGAACCAGCCTTTCAGCGCTTGTAATTTTCGATTTTTTGATCGCCTCTACCTAGCCGCGAGTGTGAATTCAGCCGATTTCCACATTGCGGCCATTCGCCAAGAATTCCGCGACATCAGCCAAGGTCGGTTCAGGCCGACATCCAGACTGTCAACGCAGTTGGGCTGACAGTCTGCTCCCTTCTAAAAGGTGGCCATTGAATGTTTACGACTTTAATAGTCCAGAACAAGGGTGTTATCCGCAGACAAGTCTATTTTGCGCGTAGGCCGCTCCAGCCCCTTTCCTTCATACAAAGCAACAATCCTCGGGTGGCTGTCTGGGTTTGACTGGATGGCTGATGCGGCTCGCCCAGCCTGGCCACACATGCCTCTGTGTCGGCTTTCAGGTTTTCCGCACCGCTGCCCGCTTTCCACCACGAACTCACCTGGAAGGTATCCAGCAGGGCAGGACTTCTTTTCACGCTTGCCGCGGGTACCGGGTCTTCAACGCCTGGCTTGACGGGCGAAGGGGCAGCCGCGTTTTCGATTCTGCGATCGCTGGGGATAACGGATGCTTCCACCACGGGATCGGCATCCATGGATTCCAGCTGCCCCAGGTTTTGCACAACCCAGCCGTGATCGGCCAAGCACTTCTTCACCGCTGCGGCATCCGGCTCCTGTTCCCTGCAGGCTTTTTTGGCTGCCTCCAGATCGCTCGAACTGGCGCCGCGCTTGTAGGCAAATTCGCCACAGCCACCGAGCAGCGATGTGACGAGTAGCAGGACATAGACGCTGCAAGTGATTGGGGTCTGAGTGAAATAGCTCATCTGAGGCTTCCGTGTTCATTATCCGACGCGAGAAAAGGTAGCATCCATTTTGATAATCAGTCACTTATCTGACTACGTCAGATGACTTATTTCGTTCCCCGTAGGCGCTCGCTAATCTGTATTCGTGTTTGAAACATGAACGGGATTCGGCTGGCCGAGGTGCAATCGGCCAAGTTGATTCACTGCCGATTTTTAATCAACGGGGAGTTGAAATGAGATTCGAATTCAAGAGGAACCAGCTGGTTGCCGCGCTTGCCGCCGCAATCCTGCTGCCGGCGGTCAATGCCAACGCTGGGGGCACGATCGCGTTTGGCGAAGACAAATCAGTCAGTATCGGCCTGGGCATGCGCGGCAGCTTCAGTAGTGTTGAAAATGGCGCCCCCAATGGCACGTCAAATTCGCAGAACTTCAGCCTGGACAGCGCCCGCATCTATCTGTCGGGCTCCCTGAACAAGCATATCAAGGGCATGCTCAATACAGAAAAAGATATTGCCGGCCAAGGATTCCAGGCCATCGATGCCAATGTGCAGATCGCCATCGCGCCCGAATTGACCATCTGGGCCGGGCGTTTCCTGTCGCCCAGTGACCGGGCCAACATGGCCGGCCCATATTACTCGCTGGGTGGCGGCTACTGGTCGGGCATTGCTTCGCGTTATGGTTTTAACGGCGGCTATATCGGGCGCGACGACGGTGTGGCGGTCGTGGGAAGTTTGATGGGCGGCAAGCTGGCCTATTCCTTCGGCGCGTTCGAAGGAACAACCGCATTCAAGATTGCCCCGGTGACGGTGGGAACGCGCACCGGCTCGGATGGCCTGATGTATGCCGGCCGTCTGCAGGTTGACTTTTGGGATGCCGAGCCTGGCTATTATGGCACGGGCAACTATCTGGGCGGTAAAGATATTCTGGCGATCGGCATTGCAGGCCGCGCCCAGAAAAATGGAGCCTACTCCACCACGGCGACCGGCGACTACCAATCCTACAGCATCGATTTTCTGATGGAAAAGAAAGGCGTCGGCCCTGGGGCGCTGTCCGTCGAGGCGGCGGCATATGACTACGACACGAGCGACGTCTTTCTCAGCGAGCAAGGCCGAGCTTATTCGGCTGGGCTGGGTTACATCTTCGACCAGAAGGTGGGTTGGGGCCAATTCCAGCCCTTTGTTCGTTACCAGAAATTCAGCCCCGACACCAATATCGACACCAAGAAATATGACCTCGGTGTTAACTACATTATCGATGGGTATAACGCTCAAGTCAGCGGTGTGTTCTCGAACACAGAAGTGACCGGTAAAAGCGACGTGAGTGCAATCACCGTCGCGATGCAATTTCAATTCTGATCGTCCGGATGAGCGCAGCGTGTTGCTGCGCTCATCGCACTGACACATTTCCGTTTAGTTGCTGTTTCATTTAATCCATAAAGGGAATTAACCATGCAAACTCGTCGCAATTTTCTGAAAATGACTGTCCTCTCGAGCCTGATGACCTTGTCAGGCCTGGCCAGCTTCTCGGTCTTAGCCGCCGACACCATCAAGGTCGGCATCCTGCATTCGCTGTCCGGCACCATGGCCATCTCCGAGACCGCGCTGAAGGAAACCGCGCTAATGACGATCGACCAGATCAACAAGGCTGGTGGTGTCATGGGCAAGCAGCTGGTGCCGGTGGTAGTTGATCCGGCATCCAACTGGCCGTTGTTCGCCGAAAAGGCGCGCCAGTTGCTGGCCCAGGACAAGGTCGATGTGGTGTTCGGTAACTGGACTTCGGTTTCCCGCAAGTCGGTATTGCCGGTGTTCAAGGAGCTGAACGGCCTGCTGTTCTACCCGGTGCAGTACGAGGGCGAAGAGCTGGAGAAGAACGTGTTCTACACTGGCGCGGCGCCGAACCAGCAGGCCATTCCCGCAGTGGAATATCTGATGAGCAAGGACGGCGGTTCCGCCAAGCGCTGGGTGCTGCTGGGTACCGACTACGTGTATCCGCGCACCACCAACAAGATTTTGCGCGCCTTCCTGAAATCCAAGGGGGTTGCCGACGCCGACATCATGGAGGAGTACACCCCGTTCGGTCATAGCGACTATCAGACCATCATCGCCAAGATCAAGAAATTCGCCGGCGAGGGCAAAAAGACCGCCGTGGTGTCGACCATCAATGGCGATTCCAACGTGCCGTTCTACAAGGAGTTGGGTAACGCCGGCCTGAAGGCCACCGATGTGCCGGTGGTGGCGTTCTCAGTGGGTGAGGAGGAGCTGCGCGGAGTCGATACCAAGCCGCTGGTCGGTCACCTGGCGGCCTGGAATTACTTCCAGTCAATCAAGAATCCGGAGAACACCAAGTTCATCAAGATGTACCGTGACTGGGCCAAGAAGCAGAAACTGCCCAACGCCGATACGGTCGTGACCAACGACCCGATGGAAGCAACCTATGTCGGCATCCACATGTGGAAGCAGGCGGTCGAAAAGGCCAAGTCCACCGACGTCGACAAGGTTATCGCCGCAATGGCCGGGCAGACCTTCAAAGCGCCGTCGGGCTTCGTCCTCACAATGGACGAGAAGAACCATCACCTGCACAAGCCGGTGTTTATCGGCGAAGTGAAGGGTGACGGCCAGTTCAACGTGGTGTGGAAGACCAAGGGGCCGGTCCGCGCCCAGCCGTGGAGCCCGTACATCGTGGGCAACGACAAGAAAAAGGACGTGCCGGATAGCAAGTAAAGCAAGCTTGGCGCTCTCCTTCAGGAGGGCGTCATTCCCGCGCGTGTGGCTGGGTGTGCGAAGCCTCGCATGTGCACCGCATGCACGGGAATGACGGAAACCGCACCCCATGAAACTTTTTTTTCTTGCCCTGCTTCTTTTTGGCCTGCCCGCGACGAATGCGCTGGCCGCGCTCGACCCCGCGCTGGTGAAACAACTGGCGGCGGAGGAATCCGATGACAAGATTTCCGCGATCCAGCAATTGAGTGCGGATGCCAGCCCTGAGGCCGTGAAGGTGCTCAAGGCGATGGCGGAGGATGCCTTGCTGGTGACGGGCGAAACTGTGTTTATCTTGGAAGGCGAGGACGGGAATCTGGCGCTGGATGCTGCCACCGGCAAGCTTGTCGTGCCCGCACCCAAGACGTACGAATCCATCACCGTGAACAACCGGGTACGCTCGACACTGACCAATGCGCTGGCGGCGATGAGACTGTTCGACCCGGACCGCGCCGTGCGCCTGGTTGCGGCAACGGAACTGCAGAGCAACGCCGGCATCGAGATGGTGCCCATCTTGGCCCGCGCGCTCGCCAAGGAGGCCGATGCGGAAATCCTGACTTTGCTGAAGCAGGCGCACGCTCAGGCCAATCTGGCGAATCCCGATGCCGCCGCGCGTCTGGCAGCGGTGGACGTGTTGGCAAAAAGCACAAGCCCGGCTAGCCGTGGCTTGTTGCTGCCCCTGCTGGAGCCTGCCAACGAGCCGGACGTCAAGGTACGCGAGGCAGCCGGACAGGCCATCAAGGCCATCGAATCGCGACTGGTGTTAGGCGAGATCCTCGGACAGATATTCAGCGGCCTGTCGCTAGGCAGCATCCTGCTGCTGGCGGCGCTGGGCCTGGCCATCATCTACGGCGTCATGGGCGTCATCAACATGGCCCACGGCGAACTGCTGATGGTGGGGGCCTACGCGACCTATTTCATACAAACACTGTTCCGTGCGACGCTCCCCGATTACGTGGACTGGTATCTGCTGGCCGCGATTCCCGTGGCCTTCCTGGTCGCCGCGCTAGTGGGCATGCTGCTGGAGCGCACGGTGATCCGTCATCTCTATGGCCGGCCGCTGGAAACCCTGCTCGCCACCTGGGGCCTGAGTCTCATCCTGATCCAGGCAGCGCGCATGCTGTTCGGCGCGCAGAACGTGGCAGTCGCCAACCCGGTCTGGATGTCGGGCGGGGTCGAGATCATGGCTGGACTTGTGCTGCCTTGGAACCGCATCGTCATCATCGGCTTCACCCTGTTCGTGCTGACCCTGGTCTGGGTGCTGATGCAGAAGACCCGGCTCGGCCTGTTCGTGCGCGCCGTCACCCAGAACCGGGCGATGGCGGGCTGCGTCGGCGTGCCCACGGCGCGGGTGGATACGCTGGCGTTTGGATTAGGTGCCGGCATCGCCGGTCTGGGCGGCGTGGCGCTGTCGCAGATCGCTAACGTCGGCCCGGACATGGGCCAGGGCTATATCGTCGATTCCTTCCTGGTGGTAGTGCTGGGCGGCGTCGGCCAATTGGCCGGGGCGGTCTGGGCGGCGCTGGGCCTGGGGGTGGTGACCAAGTTCCTGGAAGGCTGGTCCGGCGCGGTGATCGCCAAGATCGTGGTGCTGGTCATTGTCATCCTCGTCATCCAGAAACGGCCGCAGGGCCTGTTCGCCCTCAAGGGCCGGTCCGTGGACAATTGATATGCGCACCCCTTTCACGCTCCGCTTCCTCGCCGCCATGCCCCGCTCGGGCTGGATCGCCATGGGCCTCTTCGCCGCCATCACCCTGGTGTTGATGCCGGCGCTGCATCTGTTCGTGCCCGAGAGCCATCCCTTGCATGTCTCCAACTACGTCATCACCCTCGGTGGCAAGATCATGTGCTACGCCATCGTCGCGGTGGCGATGGACCTGGTCTGGGGCTATGGCGGCATCCTCTCGCTGGGGCACGGCGTGTTCTTTGCGCTGGGCGGCTATGCCTTCGGCATGTATCTGATGCGCGAAATCGGCACCGACGGGTCCTATCAATCCCATCTGCCGGACTTCATGGTGTTCCTGGACTGGAAGGAACTACCCTGGTACTGGGCGGGCTCCGATTCCTTCCTCTTGACGCTGCTCCTGGTGCTGGCCGTGCCTTCCCTGGTGGCTTACGTGTTTGGCTATTTCGCCTTCCGCTCGCGCATCAAGGGCGTGTACTTTGCCATCATCACCCAAGCGCTCACCTTCGCCGCGATGCTGCTGTTTTTCCGCAACGAAACCGGCTTTGGCGGCAACAACGGGTTTACCGATTTCAAACGCATTCTGGGGTACGACATCACCTCGCCGGAAATGCGGGCGACACTGTTCGCTCTTTCCGCCCTGGTGCTGATGCTGACCCTGCTCGTCGGGCGCTATCTGGTCATTTCCAAGTTTGGCCGCATACTGGCCGCGATCCGGGATGCCGAATCTCGTGTCATGTTCATCGGCTACAACCCGCTGCACTACAAGCTGTTAATCTGGACCGTGTCCGCGATGCTGTGCGGCATCGCCGGGGCGCTTTATGTGCCACAGGTGGGCATCATCAACCCGGGTGAAATGTCGCCCGCCAACTCGATCGAAATCGCCATCTGGGTGGCGGTGGGCGGGCGCGGCACCCTGATCGGTCCGGTCATCGGCGCGGGCCTGGTCAACGCGTTCAAGAGCTATTTCACCGTCGCCTTCCCGGAATACTGGCTGTTCTTTCTGGGCGCGCTGTTTGTGGGGGTGACACTGTGGCTGCCGGAGGGCGTGGTGGGCTTGTGGAAACGAATCAAGGCGCGGGGTAAAGCATGAACTCTAAACCTGTCAGCGTTGAAGCTGAAAACCAGGGCGGCGAAGGCAGTGCGCAGGTGGTGGGCCATGTGCTGCAGCCCGGCGTGGACATTTCCCACAAGGTCATCCTCTACCTTGAGGACATCTCGGTCAGCTTCGACGGCTTCAAGGCTCTGAACAATCTGAACATGACGATTGACGCCGGGGAATTACGCTGCATCATTGGCCCCAACGGCGCCGGCAAGACGACGATGATGGACGTCATCACCGGCAAGACCCGGCCCGATTCCGGCACCTGCTTTTTCGGCCAGACCCTGGATCTGACCCGCATGACCGAACCGGAAATCGCCCACGCCGGTATTGGCCGCAAGTTCCAGAAACCGACCATCTTCGAGAACCACACGGTATTCGAAAACCTGGAGCTGGCGATGAAGACCGATAAGCGCGTCTGGGCCAGTTTGTTCGCCTGGCTGGATCGCGAAGGTCGCGACAAGATCGCCGATACCCTGAAGCTGATCCGCCTGGATCAGGAAGCCGACCGCCAGGCAGGGTTGCTCTCCCATGGCCAGAAGCAATGGCTGGAGATCGGCATGCTGCTGATGCAGGAGCCGCAACTGTTATTGCTCGACGAACCCGTGGCTGGCATGACTGACGACGAAACCGAACGCACCGCTGAGCTGTTCAAGTCGCTGGCGGGCAAGCACAGCCTGGTGGTCGTTGAACATGACATGGCCTTTATCGAACAGTTGGGCGGCAAGGTAACCGTACTGCACGAAGGCTCGGTGCTGGCCGAGGGCAGCCTGGCAAAAGTACAGGCGGATCAACGCGTCATCGAGGTGTACCTTGGCCGCTAACAAACCATGCTGACAGTCGAAAACCTCAACCAGTATTACGGCGGCAGCCACATCCTGCGCGACCTCTCCTTCGAGGCGCCCACCGGTCAGGTCACCTGTCTACTCGGCCGCAACGGCGTTGGCAAGACTACGCTGCTGAAATGCCTGATGGGTTTGGTGCCCTCGAAGACCGGAACGATTACCTTCGATGGCAAAAACATCACCCCGGCGGCATCGCATGCCCGTGTAAAAGCCGGCATCGGCTATGTCCCACAAGGCCGGGAAATATTTTCGCGCCTCACCGTGGAAGAAAACCTGCGCATGGGACTGGCAACCAAACCTGGCGGCACGCCCATTCCGGAGCGCATCTTCGAGATGTTTCCGGTGCTGAGAGAGATGATGAAGCGGCGCGGGGGCGACTTGTCAGGTGGCCAGCAGCAGCAGCTGGCCATCGGTCGCGCTCTGGCTTTCGGCCCGAAACTGCTGATCCTGGACGAGCCCACCGAGGGCATCCAGCCGTCCATCATCAAGGACATCGAACGCGCCATCCGCGTTCTGGCCGAGGAAGGCAGCATGGCCATCCTGCTGGTGGAGCAGTATTACGACTTCGCCCGTTCCCTGGCCGACCAGTACCTGCTCATGGAACGGGGCGTGATCATCAAGCACGGAGCCGGGGCCGACATGGAGAAAGATGGAGTGCGAGAATTGCTGTCGGTATGATTGGCTGATGAATCTTGCAGAACCATTTGCTTCGACCTGGCACGCTCATCTGAGTCTTGGCTTTGAGAAACGTGAGACCGCCACCATCCTCGCCCGCCGCGAGCATGTGGGTCCGCTGCGTGTGCAGAAGCCGCTCTACCCCGAAGGCGAAGCCGTCTGCCATGCCATCGTGCTGCATCCGCCTTCAGGCATCGTTGGCGGCGACGAACTGGAAATTGACGTGCGGGTGGGTCCGGGAGCCCACGCCTTGCTGACCACGCCGGGTGCCAGCAAGTGGTATCGCAGTGCCGGTGCATGGGCGCGCCAACGTCTAAGCCTGACGGTGGATGCGGGTGGGGTGCTGGAATGGCTGCCGCAGGAATCCATCGTGTTCGATGCGGCCCGCGCGGCGATGAGCAGCAGCATCGACCTCCATGCCGAAGCCCGCTTCATCGGCATGGAGGTGTTGTGCCTCGGGCGCCGGGCATCGGGAGAAGCATTCGCCAACGGTGCTGTGCATCTCGGCACCCGAGTCCAGCGCGCAGGCCAACCCATCTGGCTTGAGCGTGGCCAGATGGAAGGCGGTTCCGGGTTGTTGAATTCCCCTGCTGGGCTGGCCGGTTTTAGCATCAGCGGGACTTTGCTCGTCGTGGCGCCGCACATTAAATCGGGCCTGTTGGCCGCCTGCCGGGAAATTCCGCTGCAGGAAGCGGGCGCACGTAGCGGCCTCACACAATTGCCTGACATGCTGGTGGCCCGCTATCTGGGCCACTCGTCAGAGGCGGCGCGGCATTGGTTTGCTGCCCTGTGGCAGCAACTGCGTCCAGCCCTGATCGGACGCGCAGCACAGACACCGCGCATCTGGAACACCTGAAGGAATGCGTTGATATGGAACTGACCCCACGCGAAAAAGACAAGCTGCTCATTTTTACTGCCGGATTGCTGGCGGAACGGCGTCGCGCCCGCGGACTCAAGCTCAACTATCCGGAGGCGGTGGCTTTTATCACCGCGGCAATTCTGGAAGGCGCACGCGATGGCCGGACTGTGGCGGAGTTAATGAGTTATGGCAACACGCTACTCAAGCGCGACGAGGTCATGGAAGGTGTGCCGGAAATGATTCCGGACATCCAGGTGGAGGCGACCTTCCCTGATGGCACCAAGCTGGTGACCGTGCATCACCCCATCGTTTAGGAGAGCCGACATGATTCCAGGTGAAATGCAGATCGAACCCGGCGAGATCGAACTCAATACTGGCCGCCCCACCGTCACCTTGGCGGTAGCCAATACCGGCGACCGTCCGATCCAGATTGGTTCCCACTATCACTTCTACGAGACCAACGCCGCGCTGGATTTTGACCGTGAGCAGGCTCGCGGCATGCGGTTGGACATCGCCGCCGGTACCGCGGTGCGCTTCGAACCGGGGCAGACGCGCACCGTGCAGTTGGTCGCTTATGCCGGCGACCGCGCGGTATACGGCTTTCAGGGCAAGATTATGGGTTTGCTTTAACAGGAGAAATGAAATGAAACGACCAGTTTTCGCAATACTCCCGCTGCTGTTTTCTCCGCTGGCCCATGCCCACCCGGGGGGACACCACGCCGGCGTGCTGGATGGCATCTTGCATCTGCTGACCGAGCCGGACCATCTGGCCATGGAGGCAATCGCACTAGTGGCTGCCGTGGTAAGTGCGCGCGTCTATCGCCGTCATGCGCGGACCCACATGAAGAACAAACACCGCTAATTCGAGGAGACCGTTATGGCTGTTCGCATCACCCGCCAAGCCTATGCCGAGATGTTCGGCCCCACCGTCGGCGACCGGGTTCGTCTCGCTGATACTGAGTTGTGGATCGAGGTGGAGCAGGACTACACGATTTATGGCGAGGAGGTGAAGTTCGGTGGCGGCAAGGTGATCCGCGACGGCATGGGCCAAAGCCAGCGCGTGTCCGCCGAGGTCGCCGACACGGTGATCACCAACGCGTTGATCGTCGATGCCGTCACCGGCATCATCAAGGCCGACATC
>JAAFGW010000078.1 GCA_010365175.1 Sulfuriferula multivorans
GGGTCGAAGCCAACTTTGTTCTGGCTATCGACGATTTAATCGGTTTGGGTGTTGAGTCATGACTTCAAATACCTTTTTTTCATCTGAGAAACCACTGCAAAGTAGTTTTGATCAACTTTCTTTCTCCAAAAAAAAGCAACCAGATGGTTGCCTTTTTATCCCGACTTTAACGAATCAGTTCTACTTTCGCAGCTTCTTGATTGCTGCAAGTTGGGCTACGGCTTGTGCCAGTTCAATTTGAGCTTGCGCATAGTCGATACTCGCTGCCTTGTCCTTCATGGCTTCTTCGGCTGCATGCATGGCTTCGAGGGCTTTGGCTTCGTCGAGGTCGGCCCCGCGAATGGCGGAGTCCGACAGGATGGTTACCGTGTTGGGCTGCACTTCAAGAATCCCGCCAGACACGTAGACCAGCTCTTCTTCTTCCTGATTCGGCACCTTGATCCGCACGGCACCGGGTTTGAGCGTGGTCAACAGAGGAGTGTGACGCGGATATATTCCGAGCTCACCACGCTGGCCGGGGGCGATTACCACTTCGGCAGGGCCGGAGTAGAGCGATTTTTCTGCGCTGACGATATCAACGTGTATGGTCATGGCCATGGTTTAACCTTGTATGGGCTGGGACGGGGCGAGCACACAAATCTGAGCTTGCTTACTGCTCCCCGAATCCTGCACTTTACTGAATTGTCTTCGCTTTTTCGACAGCTTCTTCGATGCCGCCGACCATGTAAAAGGCCTGTTCGGGCAAGTGGTCATACTCACCCTCCACAATTGCCTTGAAACCGGCAATGGTCTCCTTCAGGGTGACGTACTTGCCGGGCGCGCCGGTAAACACTTCAGCAACGAAGAAAGGCTGCGACAGGAAGCGCTGTATTTTACGGGCGCGCGTGACGGCCAGCTTGTCTTCAGGCGACAGTTCATCCATACCCAGAATCGCGATGATGTCGCGTAATTCCTTGTATTTCTGCAGGGTGCCCTGAACTGCACGCGCTACGCTATAGTGCTCTTCGCCAACGACTTGCGGATCGAGAATACGCGAGGTCGAATCGAGCGGGTCCACCGCCGGGTAAATACCCAGCTCGGCAACCTGACGACTCAGCACCAGGGTTGCATCCAGGTGGGCAAAGGTCGTAGCGGGCGAAGGGTCGGTCAAGTCATCCGCTGGCACATAGACGGCCTGGAACGAAGTAATCGAGCCGGTACGCGTCGAGGTGATGCGCTCCTGCAAGCGGCCCATTTCATCAGCCAGCGTAGGCTGGTAGCCCACGGCGGACGGCATACGGCCCAGCAGTGCGGACACTTCGGTGCCGGCCAGGGTGTATCGGTAGATGTTGTCGACGAACAGCAGCACGTCACGTCCTTCGTCGCGGAAGTTCTCAGCCATGGTCAGGCCGGTCAGCGCAACGCGCAGACGGTTGCCGGGAGGCTCGTTCATCTGGCCGTAAACCAGCGCCACTTTGTCGAGCACGCCGCCGTCTTTCATTTCGTGATAGAAGTCGTTGCCCTCACGGGTCCGTTCACCCACGCCGGCAAACACCGAGAAGCCGGAGTGCGCAACCGCAATGTTGCGGATCAGCTCCATCAGCGTCACGGTCTTGCCTACACCGGCGCCGCCGAACAGGCCGACTTTACCGCCCTTGGCGATCGGCATGATCAGGTCGATCACCTTGATGCCGGTTTCCAGAATCTCAACCGAGGTAGCTTGATCGGCATAGGCCGGTGGCTTGCGGTGGATCGGCATCAGCTTGTCGGCATTAACCGGACCCGCATCATCAATTGGCTCGCCCAGCACGTTCATGATGCGGCCGAGTGTGGCTTGACCCACCGGAACCATGATCGGGTTGCCGGTTGCAAGGACTTCCATACCACGGCGCAGGCCGTCGGTGGAACCCATCGCAATGGCACGCACAACACCGTCACCTAGCTGCTGCTGAACTTCCAGCGTCAGTTCGGGAGTTTGCATTTTCAGCGCTTCGAAGATCCCGGGCATGGAATCACGTGAAAATTCCACGTCTACCACTGCACCAATGATCTGAACAATTTTACCGTTGCTCATGCTTGTTTCCTAAGAAGATTAAATTCTGTGGTTGCCTGATTCATTGCTTTGGCACGCTTAAACTGCTGCTGCGCCTGCCACAATTTCTGACAGTTCCTTGGTAATCGCGGCCTGGCGGGTTTTGTTATAAACCAGCTTCAATTCGCCGATCACGTCCTTGGCGTTGTCAGACGCGGCTTTCATTGCAACCATTCGGGCCGACTGCTCGCAGGCGATGTTTTCTGCAACGCCCTGATACACCAATGACTCGATGTAGCGCATCAGCATGCCATCCACCACCGGCTGGGCATCGGGTTCGTAGATATAATCCCAATGCGTTTTAAGGCTGGCTTCGTCGGCATCTTCCTGCCGGGTCAGCGGCAGTAGTTGGGTCAGCGTCGGCTCTTGCTTCATCGTGTTGACGAAGCGGTTGTAGCTGATGTACAGCGCATCGATTTTGCCTGCCAGATACGCGTCCAGCATGACCTTGACCGGACCGATCAGCTTGTCCATGTGCGGCGTGTCACCCAGGCCCGTAACCTGTGACGCCACATTGGCACTCAGGCGCTGCATGAAACCCAGGCCTTTGTTGCCGATAGCGGTGACATCAATCTCGACACCGGCGGCGTCCCACTGCTTCATCTGGCCCACCACCATGCGGAAAATGTTGGTGTTAAGCCCCCCACACAATCCCTTGTCGGAGCTGACCACAATCAGGCCCACGCGCTTGACGTTTTCACGCGCCATCACAAACGGATGCTTGTATTCCGTGTGCGCATAGGCCAAGTGAGTCGCCACGCGGGCGATTTTTTCAGCGTACGGGCGCGCAGCTTTCATCCGCTCCTGTGCCTTACGCATTTTGGACGCCGCAACCATTTCCATGGCCTTGGTGATCTTGCGCGTGTTTTCAACGCTCTTGATCTTGGTCCGTATCTCTTTTCCGGCTGCCATCCTTACTCCTTAAACCAGCGGCTGCTAATCAACGCGGTCTATATTTAATAGACGCCGGTTTTCTTGAACTCTTCTACCGCGGCGGTGAGTGCCTTTTCATTGGCCTCGTCCAGTTTGCCCGTGGTTTCGATGGTGTCCATGATGGTGGCGTACTTGGACTTCATGAATGCCATCAGCGCGGATTCAAACGGCAGAATCTTGATGATTTCGACATCGTCCATGTAGCCCTTGTTGACGGCAAACAGGGTCAAGGCCATTTGCGAAACCGACATCGGCGAGTACTGCGCCTGCTTCATCAGTTCGGTGACGCGACGGCCACGCTCCAGCTGCTTGCGGGTGGCCTCGTCAAGGTCGGAGGCAAACTGGGCAAAGGCCGCGAGTTCGCGGTATTGCGCCAGTGCCAGTCGCGTACCGCCGCCGAGGTTTTTGATGACCTTGGTTTGCGCTGCGCCACCAACGCGAGACACCGACAAACCGGCGTTGATCGCGGGACGGATACCGGCGTTGAACAAGTCGGTTTCCAGGAAGATCTGGCCGTCGGTAATCGAAATCACGTTGGTCGGGACGAAAGCGGACACGTCGCCTGCTTGCGTTTCGATAATAGGCAGCGCAGTCAGCGAACCGGTTTTGCCTTTGACGGCGCCATTGGTCATTTTTTCCACGTAATCAGCATTCACGCGTGCCGCGCGCTCAAGCAGACGCGAGTGCAGGTAGAATACGTCGCCGGGATACGCTTCACGGCCTGGCGGACGACGCAGCAACAACGAAACCTGGCGATACGCCCAAGCCTGTTTGGTCAGGTCGTCATAGACGATCAGCGCGTCTTCGCCGAGGTCACGGAAATATTCGCCCATGGTGCAACCGGAGTACGGTGCAATGTACTGCATCGCAGCCGCGTCAGCCGCGGTGGCGGCAACCACAATCGTGTGATCCATCGCGCCGTGCTCTTCCAGCTTGCGCACAACGTTGGCCACCGAAGAAGCTTTCTGACCGATGGCGACGTAAATACACTTCACGCCGGTGCCCTTCTGGTTGATGATAGCGTCGATCGCGACAGCCGTTTTGCCGGTCTGACGATCGCCAATGATCAGTTCGCGCTGACCACGGCCCACCGGCACCATGGCGTCGATCGACTTGAGCCCGGTTTGCACCGGCTGGTCCACTGATTTACGTTCGATCACGCCGGGCGCAATGCGCTCGATCGGCATGGTCTTTTCCGCAACGATTGGTCCCTTGGCATCGATCGGCTGACCCAGCGAGTTCACCACGCGGCCAAGCAGGCCACGGCCGACCGGCACTTCCAGAATGCGGCCGGTGCATTTGGCAACGTCGCCTTCCTTGATATGTTCGTAGTCGCCCAGAATCACGGCGCCGACAGAGTCGCGCTCGAGGTTCAGTGCCACACCGAAGGTGTTGCCCGGCATTTCGATCATTTCACCCGACATCACGTCGGACAACCCATGAATGCGGACGATACCGTCGGTGACGGACACGATCGTTCCCTGGGTGCGCATTTCGCTGGCAACACCGAAGTTTTCGATCTTGGCTTTAATCAGTTCGCTGATTTCGCTTGGATTCAATTGCATTGTGTGTTCTCCGAACCGTGAGGTTCCGATAAATATGAGTACTAAATTAGCCTAAGCCGCGTTATCCCTGCAGGGCAAAAGACATGCGCTGCAAGCGCCCTTTCACCGAGCCGTCTATCACCTGGTCGCCGATTGCAATCACCGCGCCGCCGATCAACTCGGCATCGACCGCAACCTGCACCGTCACCGCACGGTTGAACCGGGCTTTCAGCCCAGCCACCAGCTCGTCTAGCTGTGCTTGCGTCAGTTCCTGCGCGCTGGTAATCGTTGCCTCAACCGTGCTTTCGGCGTTGGCTTTTAGCGATTCAAACTGCACGCCGATCTCCGGCAACACGGTCAAGCGGCCATTTTCGGCCAGCACCTTGACGAAGTTTGCACCGCGCTCGCCCAAGCTTGTGCCGGCGACGTCGATGACCAAACCCGCCACGCGATCTGACGACACCGCGGGGTCGGCAATCAAACGTGCCACTTGCGCATCCGAGACAATCATGGCCAAGCTTGCAACGCGTGACGACCAACCCGCCAGGTCGTTTTCTCCCTGCGCCATACGGAAAACCGCATCAGCGTAGGGACGTGCCAGGGTAGACAGTTCGCTCATGGCTTAAAGCTCGGCTTTCAGCTGGCCCAACAGGTCAGCATGCGTTTGCGCGTTAACTTCACGACGCAGGATTTTTTCCGCCCCGGCTACAGCCAGCGCAGCAACCTGTTCACGCAGACCTTCACGTGCACGGTTGGCTTCCTGGTCGATCGTCGCTTGGGCAGCCGCAATCTGACGATCGCCTTCTTCCTTGGCCGCGCTTTTCGCCTCGTCGACGATCTGCGCTGCACGCTTCTCAGCCTGGGCAATCACTTCACCCGCTTGCGACTTGGCTTCGCGCAGATTTTCACTGGCTTTTTTAGCCGCCAGTTCCAACTCGTGCTTACCGCGGTCACCAGCTGCCAGGCCGTCAGCAATTTGTTTCTTGCGCGTTTCGAGCGCATTCATGATCGGAGGCCACACGTACTTCATGCAGAACCACACGAATAAAATAAACGTGATGGACTGGCCGATCAAAGTTGCGTTGAAATTCATATCCGCACCTTTATTGAGGAGTTAGACAAGATCCGAATAACCCGTGAATTAACCGGCAACGGCAAACAGAACGTACATGGCCAGACCGACAGCGATCATCGGCACGGCGTCAACCAGACCCATGACGATGAAGAACTGGGTACGCAGCATCGGGATCAGTTCGGGCTGACGGGCAGCGCCTTCGAGAAAGCGGCCACCCAGGATGCCGATACCCACCGCAGCGCCGAGTGCGCCCAGGCCCATCATCAATGCACCAGCGATGAACAGCACGGCTTGAGTCATTTCCATTTGTTGCTCCTAAAAAGTAAAAATTAAAGTTAAAAACAAAAAAAACAGATGCGTTAAAAAATACAATCGAAATTAGTGATGCTCAGCGTGCGCCATGTCCAGATACACAATGGTCAGCGTCATGAAGATAAAGGCCTGCAGGGTAATGATCAGGATGTGGAACACCGCCCACGCCCATTGCAACGTACCGCCAAACACCGCCAGGATCCAGCCGCCGCCAAACATCAGCGCAATCAGGATGAAGATCATTTCACCGGCGTACATGTTGCCGAAGAGTCGCAGCGCCAGCGAAATCGGCTTGGCGATCAGTCCCACGCCCTCAAGCAGCAGGTTGATCGGCATGAACACCAGATATTTCAGAATAGGGTTTTTAGCCTGGAAGGGCTGGAAGGCCAGTTCGGCGAAAAAGCCACCGGATCCTTTCATTTTGACGCTGTAGAACAGCACCAGAAAGAAGATCGATAACGACATGCCAAAGGTCACGTTGGGGTCGGTTGACGGCACCACTTTAAGATACGGCACGCCCGCCATCGACGCGGCATAGGGCAGCCAGTCAACCGGGATCAGGTCCATCGCGTTCATCAGGAAAACCCAGATGAATACCGTCAGCGCGAGTGGCGCCACCATGGCATTCTTGTAGGAGAACGAGCCGCGAACGGAATGGTCGATGAATTCAACAATCCACTCAACAAAGTTTTGCAGGCCTGCGGGCACGCCGGTGGTGGCTTTCTTGGCCGCCAAGCGGAAGAAGAACAGGAACAACACGCCCAAACCAATCGAAAACAGCATGCTGTCGACGTTGATCGCCCAGAAGCCCATGGCTTTGGCTTCTGCTGCGCCATGAGCAATGCCCCAGGTGCCGTCTGCATGCTGACCATAGGTCAGGTTTTGCAGGTGGTGCTTGATGTATTCGCCAGAGGAAGCGTATTCCGTTGCCATAGTGGTCAAATTCAATAAGTGAGTTTTGAATGGACACTTTCTGTGCACCCATTCAAAACCAACCTTGGTTATGCCTGCCGAAGTGACAGACTGATTATTTTCGGCTTGTGGCCGCAGCCAGCCAAGCCAGCTGGGCGAACAACAGCCCCAGCAGCATCGGCAAGGGCATCAACTTCAACACCCCGAGACCGATAAACATCAACCCCACCAAAACCAACAGCCGTTCAATCCCGGTTCGGATGAACTGTTTGAACAAACGATGCTGATCCCATTCAGGGTGTTTGATCGATTCCCGCTCTCGCCAGACCAGCACCAGGCTGACCAGCAAAGCTACCAGCACGCCATACAGCGCCGCCGCTCCTGAATCGAATCCCGCAAATCCCACACCAACTAAGGCAGCAAAGGGCGCAAGGACTGCTTGCGCCATGGCCACCCGTTGGGTGCCGGTAGTGAGGCCGGTAAACATTAGCCGGCGATGATACAAGAATTAGGGGGGTCTATGCAATCATCAAGCAGTCTGATGGCACATTTCACGTCCAGCAGTGTTGTATAGCCAACAATGCTGCCTTGACCAGCTCATTTTCCGTTTACAGCTTGATACCCAGGCGCAGCAACAAACCTTCCAGCTCATCCGCACTACTGAATTGCAAGGTCAGCTTTCCCCCGCCTTTGCTGTTGGTTTGGACGTGCGCCGTCATCCCCAAGGCATCGGCCACAGCCTCTTCCAGCCGCAACGTGTCGCGTGACACAGCTTGCTTGGTGGGCGCGGACGGCGCCTCCTTGAGACGCGCCACCCGGCGTTCGACCTCACGCACCGACAATCCACGGGTTTCAATTTCGTGAGCCAGTTCGCGCTGGACACCCGCATGCAGGGGCAGCAGCGCGCGCGCATGGCCCATTTCGATCAAACCGGCGACCAGCATGTCCTGTACCGGTCGCGACAGGTTGAGCAGGCGCAACAAGTTCGATACCGCAGTCCGCGATTTGCCAACCGACAGCGCAACGGCCTCGTGCGTCATGCCGAACTCCTGGATCAAACGCTGCAGGCCATGTGCTTCGTCGATGGCGTTGAGGTCTTCGCGCTGGATGTTTTCAATCAACGCCATCGCCGCCACGGCGCTATCGGCCACTTCACGTACCAGAACCGGGATTTCGTTCAATCCGGCCAGTTGTGCTGCGCGCCAGCGCCGCTCGCCGGCGATGATTTCATAGCCTTCTGCCACTTCACGCACCAAAATCGGCTGCATCAAACCCTGCGCGCGGATTGAGTCAGCCAATTCCTGTAGCGATTCGCTGTCCATCTGACTCCGCGGCTGGTATTTGCCGGGGGCCAGTTGCGTTACATTCATCATGCGCAGGTCACCCTGCGGGGGGGCGGCGTTATCTTCGCCACCCAGCAACGCATCGAGTCCGCGACCCAGTCCTTTGAGTTTCGCCATTATGCTGTCTCCCTTGCTGTGAGGCCGGCACGCTTGAGCGTTTCTTCGGCCAATTCCATATACGCTTTCGCGCCCTTGCACTGGCGGTCGTAGGCCAGCACCGGAAGGCCGTGACTCGGCGCCTCGGCCAACCGCACGTTACGCGGAATGACGGTGTCGTACACCTTGTCGCCAAAGTGGCGCTTGATCTGGTCCGAAACCTGCTGCGCCAGCGTGCTGCGCGGATCGAACATCACACGCAACAAGCCTTCAATCTGGATCGTGGGATTGAGCCGTTGCTTGACCTTCTTGATGGTCGCCACCAGATCGGTCAGCCCCTCCAGCGCGTAATACTCACACTGCATCGGAATCAGCACCGATTGCGCCGAGGCAAACGCATTAACCGTCAGCAAATTGAGCGTCGGCGGACAATCCATCAGAATAAAGTCATAATCATCGGCCACTTGTTCCAGTGCCACTTTCAGCCGCAAATCGCGTTGCTCCAGATTGACCAGGTCTATTTCGGCGCCCGCCAGTTCGCGGTTGGCAGGAATCACATCAAAATGGCCCGGCCCGGAACGCAAGGTCGCCTCACGCACGCTCACCTGATTAAGCAGGATCTGATACACCGTGGGCAGCGCGGTGCGTTTTTCAATGCCTGCGCCCATGGTTGCGTTGCCCTGCGGATCCAGATCGGCCAGTAACACGCGCTGACCAAGTTCGGCCAGGGACGCCGCCAGATTGACCGCTGTCGTGGTTTTTCCCACGCCGCCTTTTTGGTTGGCAATGGCCAGAATTTTCATGCAGCATGCTCCAGAACAATCAAATGGCGGCTCGCCTCGAGGCCAGGGACAGCAAGTGCATGGTCAGCGCTCACTCTCGCCCAATCCGGCAAGGAGACTATCTCTTCGTGTGGCATCAAGCCCTTCATCGCCAGCCAATGACCGGACGGTGCAAGCAGATGACGCGTCAGCGTGACAAATTCCTTGAGGTCGGAAAAGGCGCGCGAGGTGATGACATCGAACGGCGACTCCGGTTGGAAATCCTCTACCCGGCCCGTGATCACTTGCACATTGGGCAGGCCTAATTCGGCCTTGGCCTGCAGTAGAAATGCCGTTTTTTTTGCAATGCTGTCAATCAACGTCACCTGCAATTCCGGCCGCGCGATTGCCAGCGGAATCCCCGGCAGGCCGCCGCCACTGCCCACATCCAGCACACGGGTCGTATCAGCGCAGCCACCCTGAAAAAACGGCACCGCTGCCAGTGAATCCAGCACATGATGGCTGACCATGCGCTCGACATCGCGCACGGCGGTCAGGTTGTACACGCGGTTCCATTTGTCCAGCAGCGCCAAATAGGCCAGCAGCTTGGCTTCGGCGCCTTCGGGCAAAGCCAGGCCCAAAGCGGCGATGCCCGCCGCGAGTTGTATTGGTGGGGTCATGCGCTTTGTTTCTGCTCGTCAGGCTTCGACCCATGCAAGGGCTTATCGGGTGCGAACCCGCGCTTGGCATACACCAGCAACACCGAGACCGCTGCCGGCGTAATGCCTTGCAGCCGGGCGGCCTGACCCAAAGTCTCGGGACGGGCGACTTGCAGTCGCTGACGTACTTCCATCGACAGCCCTGTCAACAGGCTGTAATCGAGGTCGAGCGGCAAGCGCACGCTTTCCTGTCCGCGCTGTTTGTCGACTTCGTCGTTCTGACGATCGATATAACCCTGGTATTTGGCCGCGATTTCAACCTGCTCGGCCACGCTCGGGTCGGGCTCCCCCGCCCCGCCGCCGGGAAGGGTCAGCACCTGCGCATAGGTCAGATTGGGGCGGCGTAGCAGCTCAAACAGACTGTATTCGTGGTCAATCGGCTGGCCGATCAGGCGGGTAGCCTCGTCTGCCGGCAACATCTTTGGATTAACCCAGGTAGCCTTGAGCCGCTCAGTTTCGCGCGCAACAGCTTCGCGTTTGCGGTTGAACGCCTCCCAGCGCGCATCGTCAACCAGGCCCAGCGTGCGCCCGGCTTCGGTCAGCCGCATGTCGGCGTTGTCTTCGCGCAGTTGCAAGCGGTATTCGGCGCGGCTGGTGAACATGCGGTAGGGCTCGGAGACGCCGCGCGTGATGAGGTCGTCGACCAGCACGCCCAGATAGGCCTCATGCCGCCCCGGACACCAGGCGCCCTTGTCGAGAACCTGCAAACCGGCGTTGATGCCCGCCAACAAACCTTGTGCGGCCGCCTCTTCGTAACCGGTGGTGCCATTGATCTGCCCGGCAAAGAAAAGACCGGCGATGGACTTGGTTTCCAGCGAGGCTTTCAGGTTACGCGGGTCGTAATAATCGTATTCGATGGCATAGCCGGGGCGCAGGATGTGCGCGTTTTCCAGTCCGGGGATCGAGCGCACCACAGCGAGCTGCACGTCAAACGGCAACGAGGTGGAAATGCCGTTCGGATAAACCTCGTGGGTCGTGAGGCCTTCGGGTTCGAGAAAGATCTGGTGGCTGTCCTTGTCGGCAAAGCGCGTAATCTTGTCTTCGATTGACGGGCAGTAACGCGGCCCCACCCCCCCGATCAC
>JAAFGW010000079.1 GCA_010365175.1 Sulfuriferula multivorans
GTCAGCTTCCGGAATGCTTCCGCCTTCATCTCGTCACCTATCCCATTGATTCGCTTGAAATCAGCATAGACCAATATTTAACAGTGACATAGCCTTTAACAAACAGCTAAAATCAGTCGTTTACGTTGCCTGTTGCCGAGTGATTAATCGTAGAATTATTCGCATAAACGGTTTCAACAGCAATCTCATCCGATCTTTGGATGGGCCTGCGATTACACCGCCAACCCTATTGGGTAAGCGGTGTAATCCGTATGGCTTACGAGTTCAAGGGTGGAATGACACATTCAGCAGACTCGTTTTCTGACATCAGAATCATGTCCCGCGCATGCACGACAAACCGCGACAGGGCTTCACATTTTTTCGGGCTTGCATTGGCACGGTCATCGATCAGTGTGGACACAGTGACGGCCAGTGCGTCACACGCATTCATCAAGCGCTCCATCTGTGCGATCCCGGCACATTCTCGTAGCTGTAACAGCGCGAGTGCATAGGCAAGGATGTCATCCTGAGTCAGGGTCTCAGGATGATTCAAGCATCCATCCGAGACGATGACTTCGATTTTCTTCAATGCGTCCAGGGTTGAGGCAACTGCATTCCGAGGTGGGCGAAGCGGCAAGCTCTGTTGACGCTTAGAGTCGTTATAAAACGGCATGGCTATATAGGCATGCTGCCCCATATTCAGATAATGTGCATTTCGCATGATGGTTCCTCCAGCGAAAAATACTGACGCGGCACGTCATCTCATGACGGCATGCCGGGTATTGAGTTCTTCTGGTCAATCTACAGCCAGACACTGGGTATAGACCATCGAAAACAGGGAGCGGTTGTGGGTTGAGCGTGTTCATTTTTCTTTAACAACAAGGCTTTCCAAGACGTTTGTGAACGTACCATTCAAAAATAGTATATTTATACTAGCATGGATTGTTGGCCTTGCTGTGTAAGGGATAGCCGGGATGGGACCGCCTTGGGGTTCCTTGGTTTTGCCTCAAGCTTCATTCCAAAGGGTTCAGGTTTTATACGATTTTCCGTATGAACACAGGCAGAAAGCTGCCTCGTCCCCTCGTATAATCAGGCATGACCAACCAACCCATTTCCCAGTCACCCCCTGAATCCTTTGACCGTCTGCCCCTGGCCCCAGCCATGCTGGCTAATCTGCAGCAGTTGGGCTACCTGAACATGACGCCGATCCAGGCGGCCAGCTTGCCGATTGCGCTGGCTGGACATGACTTGATTGCACAGGCCAAGACCGGCAGCGGCAAGACTGCGGCGTTTGGCATCACGCTGCTGACCCATCTGAATGTTCGCTTTTTTGGGGTGCAGGCATTGGTGATGTGCCCGACGCGCGAATTGGCCGATCAAGTGGCGCAAGAGTTGCGTCGTCTGGCGCGCAGCGTGGAGAACATCAAGATTCTGACGCTGGTCGGTGGTTCAACGATGCGCCCTCAAATGGCAAGCCTGGAGCATGGCGCCCACATCGTAGTCGGCACGCCGGGTCGCATCATGGATCACCTGCAACGCGGCAGCCTGAACCTGGAAGGCTTGAATACACTGGTGCTCGACGAAGCCGACCGCATGCTGGACATGGGATTTTACGACGACATCGCCTTCATCGCCCGACAGTGCCCGGTCAAACGCCAGACCTTGCTGTTTTCCGCGACCTACCCCGAGGGTATTGGCGAGCTGAGCCGGCGTTTCATGCAGCAGCCGCAGGAAGTCAAACTGCTGGAGCGCCATGAGAACGACAAGATTCGCCAGCGGTTTTATGAAGTGAGCAAGGAAGACCGTTTGCAGGCGGTGGCACTGCTGCTCAATCATTTCCGCCCGGTCAGTACGCTGGCATTCTGCAACACCCGCCAGCAATGTCGTGATCTGCTGGAAGTGTTGCGTGAACAGGGTTTCCACGCGCTGGCCCTGCACGGCGAACTGGAACAGCGTGAACGCGACCAGGTGCTGGTGCAGTTCGCCAACCGTAGTTGTTCGGTGTTGGTGGCTACCGACGTCGCCGCACGCGGGTTGGATATTGCCCAGCTCGAAGCGGTGATCAACGTCGATGTCACGCCGGATCCTGAAGTCTACATTCACCGTATCGGCCGCACCGGGCGCGCCGATCAGGACGGCTGGGCGCTGAGTCTGGCCAGCGCCAACCAGATGCGGCGCGTGGCGAATATCGTCCAGGAACTGGGTTCGGAGCCGGAGTGGCATCCGCTCAGTGAACTGCACCCCACCAGCGACGAACCGCTGGTGCCCCCAATGGCAACCTTGCAGATTCTGGGTGGTCGCAAAGAGAAAATTCGTCCCGGCGACGTATTGGGGGCGCTCACCAGTGGAGCCGGGTTCAGCAGTGCGCAAATCGGAAAAATCACTGTCACCGACATGTCTACCTATGTCGCGGTGGAACGGAGTATTGCGCATGAAGCGCAGCGCAGGTTGTCCGCAGGCAAGTTGAAAGGGAAAACGATCAAGGTGCGCGTGATGGATGTTTCCGACAATTTGCCGCCGCGTGAGTCGGCAGCTGCAGTGTCCAGGCGCGATCGGTGAGGACATCAACGAGACGACGCTGAACTGGGGTGAACGTAATCCGGGTGGATTGGCAGACGGTTTAGATTTCGCCGCAACATTGTCCAGAACGGAATGCATACACCCGTTTTTTAGCGCCTCATATTTTTGAACCGACGTGATTATATTGATATGAGCCTTGATCCCCTGGCCATTACACGGCTACAAAACGGCCCACAAAATGCTACGTTGATTAATAAACGATGTGCCCATTCTCTCCTTTCGTTTCGACTCGCGAAGACCGGGCCAAGAACCGCCATGGTGAACTGCACGTGAAGTAATCCGCGACGATTGTCGCCATGTAAAAGGCCACACCTTTGGGTGTGGCCTTTTTTTGATGCAATCGATTGTGCAGCGTGATTAAATTCCGATTCCGTATACAACCAACCGGTCTTTGACCACATCGGTTTGTCCGCGCCAGCTTTTCGCGCTGCGGGTCTGGATCAACTGCCCGGGCAAACTGAGATCCGCACCGACGCTGATGAGGGTGTTGGGCGAAAGCGTGGTGGCGAGTGCTTCCATCAGTGCCACGCTGCGATAGGGCGTTTCAATGAACAGCTGGGTGGCTTTGTCGCGGCGCGCAGTGATTTCAAGTTCGCGAATTTTCTGGCTGCGCTCGGGCTCCTTGGCGGGCAGGTAGCCGTGGAAAGCGAAACGTTGCCCACCCAGGCCCGACGCCATCAGCGCCAGCAGAATCGACGACGGGCCGATCAGCGGAACCACGGGAATGTTGTCGCGATGCGCCGCCATGACCAGCGCGGCGCCGGGGTCGGCGACAGCAGGGCAGCCCGCCTCGGACAGCAGGCCGACGTCGTGCCCGGCCTTGAGTGGCGCGAGTAATAGCGGGATGGCCGAGGCCGTAGTGTGTTCGTTGAGCTCTTCAATCTGCAGAGTCTGAATCGGCTGCGGATGGCCCATGGCTTTGAGATGCGCGCGCGCAGTTTTGGCGCGTTCGACGACAAAGTATTCGAGCTGGCGTGCGAGAGCAAGGGTGTCCGGCGGCAGGCAGGTGTCCGGACTGACGGGTCCGAGCGGGACGGGGATCAGGTAAAGCGTGCCGCTCGCCATCAGGGCACCTGCGCTGCTGTCAGGACGTCCACGCCTTCGTTCAGCAGCATCTCAGTCAACGTCATCAGCGGCAGGCCAATCAGCGCGGTGGGATCGGGGCTGTCCATGCGGGTCATCAGTGCGATTCCGAGGGCTTCGCTTTTGGCCGCTCCCGCGCAGTCGTAGGGCTGCTCTTTATTCAGGTAAGCGGTGATCTGTGCGTCGGTGAGCGAGCGGATGTGAACCACGGTCGGCACGTCGCGTGTTTGCGTGTGACCGCTGCGGCTGTTCAAGAGCGTCAACGCGGTATGAAACACCATCGCTTTGCCCTGCATTTTTTTCAATTGAGTAAAGGCGTTGTCGAAGTTGCCGGGTTTGCCAAGCTGTTCGCTGTCGAGCATCAGTACCTGATCGGAGCCGATGATGAGGGCGTCGGGCCAGGTTGCTGCTGCAGCCTGCGCCTTCATCACCGACAGACGAAGGGCGGTAGCTGAGGGGGGTTCATCCGGCAGCGGCATTTCGTCAACTTCGGGCGAAAGGATTTCGAATGGCATGCCCAGTCGTGTCAGCAGCGCACGCCGATAGCGCGAGGTGGAAGCAAGAACCAAGGTCATTCGGGCTGGATCTCGACCAGTGCCATATCGGGGGTGACGGCATCGCCTTTCTTGGCGTAGATGCTGATGACAAGGCCGGCGATAGGCGCCTGGACTTCGTTTTCCATTTTCATCGCCTCAATCACCAGCACGCCATCGCCGGCCTTCACGTTCTGGCCGATGCTGACCAGCACATCGACGACTGTGCCGGGCATGGCTGCGGTGACGTGGCCGGGGTGGCTGGCGCGCGGGTTTTGTCCATTTTCATGGGTAGCAGCGTTGGTTTTGCGCGGGGTGTTGTCGTCGCCAGAGACTGCAACCTCATTCAGCGATTCGACCAGCACTTCTTCAGTGATGCCATCAACTGACACGAAATAGGGACGTTGGGAGGCGTCGCTACGGCCGCTGCCCGACAGTTTGATGTGATACGTCTCGCCATGCAGCGTAATCTTGAATTCATCTGCAGCGTAGCGCGGTGCATTGGCTTGCTCGGCACTACCCGGCGGGAGCAGTTGCTCGGGTTTGAGACTGCCGGCTGCGCGTTCCTGTAGCCAGGTTTTGCCGATTTCAGGGAACATGGCGTAGGTCAGCACATCTTCGTCAGATTTGGCCAGGCTTTCGATTTCACCTCGCAACTTGTCGAGTTCATCACCCAACAGGTCAGCCGGTCGGCCAGTGGTGACTTCCAGGTCGCCTATGGCCATCTTTCGAACCTCTTCGTTGACATGGCCCGGTGCCTGCCCATAGCGGCCTTGCAGGTAGAGCTTCACTTCATTGGTGACCGACTTGTAGCGCGCGCCGGTCATCACATTCAATGCGGCCTGCGTGCCCACGATTTGCGAAGTGGGGGTGACCAGCGGCGGGAAACCCAAGTCTTCGCGCACCCGCGGAATTTCCTCGAGTACTGCATCCATCTTGTCGATTGCGCCTTGCTCCTTAAGCTGGTTGGCGAGGTTGGAGATCATCCCGCCCGGCACCTGGTTGATCAGCACGCGGGTATCAGTGCCGGTGAAAGCGGATTCGAACTGCCAGTATTTCTTGCGCACTTCCTTGAAATAGGCCGAGACTTCCTCGATCTGCGGCAGCGACAATCCGGTGTCGTATTCGGTGCCAGCGAAAGCTGCCACCAGGCTTTGCGTGGTCGGATGACTGGCCCCTTCTGAAAATGCACCGACGCAGGTGTCGATGATGGAGGCGCCGGCTTCGACTGCCTTCATATGCGTCATGTGCGCGAGGCCGGAGGTGGCATGGCTGTGGGTGTGAATGGGGAGGTTGGTGGCTTCACGAATTGCGCGCACCAGTTCGTACGCGGTGTAGGGCGTGAGCAGTCCCGCCATGTCTTTAATTGCGATAGTGTCACAGCCCATCTCGGCCAGGCCTTTGGCAAGTTCGACAAAGTGCGGAATGTTGTGCACCGGGCTGGTGGTGAAGCAGACGGTACCTTCGGCATGCTTGCCAGCGGCTTTGACTGCTTCTACCGACACGCGAAGATTACGCAGGTCGTTCATCGCATCAAAGATGCGGAACACGTCGACGCCGTTGTCGGCGGATTTCTGTACGAATGCGCGCACCACATCGTCCGAATAATTGCGGTAGCCGAGCAGGTTTTGTCCGCGCAGCAGCATTTGGATTCGTGTATTTGGCAGGGCTTTGCGTAATTTACGCAGGCGCTCCCACGGGTCTTCGCGCAGGAAGCGTACGCAGGCGTCGAAGGTCGCACCGCCCCAGGCTTCCAGTGACCAGAAACCAATTTGGTCGAGCGCGCTGCAGATTGGCAGCATGTCAGCGGTTTGCATGCGCGTGGCGATAAGCGATTGGTGACCATCGCGCAGGACGAGTTCAGTGATGTGTACTTTGGCCATGGATTACAGTCCCTGATGCGCGGCAATGGCAGCTGCGATGGCAGCAGCAATCACTTCCGGCGGTTTTTTTTCAGTGTATTGGGTGAGTTCCGGATGCTCATCCACGAAGCTGGTGTTAAAGCGTCCGCTGCGGAACTCGGGATTCTTGAGGATTTCCTGATAATAGGGGATCGTCGTTTTGACGCCATAAACCAGCATATCGGCGAGCGCGCGGCGACCCCGCGCAATGGTCGATTCCCAAGTCAGATTCCACACCGTAAGTTTGGCGCACATGGAGTCGAAGTAGGGTGGAATCACATAATCGGTGTAAATCGCCGCATCCACCCGCACGCCAGGGCCACCCGGTGAATAGTAGCGCGTGATGCGGCCCAGACTGGGGAGAAACTCGTTTTTCGGGTCTTCGGCGTTGACGCGGAATTCGATGGCGAAGCCGCGATGCTTGATCTCCTCCTGCTTGTACTGCAGGGGCAATCCCGAGGCGATGCGGATCTGCTCCCCCACGATGTCGACGCCGGTGATGGTTTCGGTAATGGGGTGCTCAACCTGCAGGCGGGTATTCATCTCCATGAAGAAGAACTGGTTGTCGCTGTCGAGCAGGAATTCCACCGTGCCGGCATTGACATACCCTACGGCCTTCGCGGCGCGTACCGCCAGTTTGCCGATGTACTGCCGTTGCGCTTCGGTGAGTTGGGGAGACGGGGCGATTTCGATCAGTTTCTGGTTGCGCCGCTGGATCGAGCAGTCGCGTTCGAACAAATGGATGATGTTGCCCTGCGTGTCACCCAGAATCTGTACTTCGATGTGCTTGGGGTGGACCACGCATTTCTCAACGAAAACCTCGGGCTTGCCAAAGGCCTTGCTGGCCTCTGAGACCACACGGTCGTAATTTTTAAGCAGGTCGGCTTCGCTGTCGCAACGGCGAATTCCGCGTCCGCCTCCGCCATTGGTCGCCTTGAGCATTACCGGGTAACCGATCTTGTTGGCCAGCGTGCGGGCTTCCTCGACGTTTGCCAGATTGTGATCTGACCCCGGAATCACCGGAATGCCGGCCGCAATCATCGCGTTACGTGCCTGGATTTTGTCGCCCATGCGTCGGATCACGGTATCGGAAGGGCCGATAAAGCGAATCCCGCGTCGGGCGCAAATCGTCGCCAGATCGGGGTTTTCCGAGAGAAAGCCATAGCCTGGATGCAGCGCATCGCAACCCGAAGCCGCGGCCAGGTTGACCAGCGTATGGGCGTTCAAATAGCCGAGAATCGGATCTTTTCCGATGTGGTAAGCCTCGTCAGCTTTCTTGACGTGGAGCGCGTGGCGGTCGGCATCGGTATAGATGGCGACTGACTTGATCCCCAGTTCGGCACAGGCGCGAACGATGCGGACAGCGATCTCGCCCCGGTTGGCGACCAGTATTTTCTTGAGCATGGGTTCGCCTGACGTTGGGTGGATTAGCCCAAACGTTTCATAAATTAACGCGTGCCTTCGCAGGTCAGCGGAGTCGTTGCGCTTTAGCGCTTACGAATCCGGCGTACCCCTTGCGGGTGCTTTTGTTTCGTATGGAAATTTTTTTCAGTCGGGCGTATGAATAACTACGCCGCTCCTTCTCAAAATTCCCCTACAAAACAAAATCCTGCGCGATCATCACGCGAATTCATGAAACGTTCGGGCTAGGGTTCTTTGACAAAAACAACGCGAAATCATATCATTTCGGGCTAATGTTTAACCGGGCACGTCAAGTTGAGCTTGTTTACGTTGCCCCAGTACGTTGTTAATCGGGTTCGCCATGCCTCAATCCAACCTGTTACAAGCTATTGAGGTCGATCCACGGCGCTTCTGTAAAGATGCACAGTCGTGGGAAATTGAGTCGGACGTTTCTGCGTTTCCCCGTCTTGCACTTGAATTTACGCAAGGCGCGCTGTTCTGTCGAATTATCGGAAGGGCAGATGAGCTGGGCGGTCTGTCCTTGAAGCTGACAGTGCATGGCCAGGTGGAGCTGATGTGTCAGCGTTGCCTGAGTGGCATGCCGCATGTGATCGAAATTGATCGCACTGTGTATCTGGCGCGGACCGAGACGGAGATGGAACGGCTGGATGAAATGCCCGATAGCGACGCCATTCTGGTTAGCGAGAGTTTAGGTCTTGTCGAGTTGGTTGAAGATGAAGTGTTATTGGGTTTGCCGATGGCGCCCATGCATGCAAAAGGTAAATGCCCCGTCATTGGGGCAGAATGATTTTTTTTAGGAGTTAGAAATGGCAGTCCAACAGAACAAAAAGTCCCCGTCCAAGCGTGGTATGCATCGCTCACACGATTTCCTGACCAATCCGCCGCTGGCTGTTGAGCCGACCACGGGCGAAGCGCATCTGCGTCACCATATCAGCCCCAACGGCTTTTATCGTGGACGCCAGGTTGTCAAGGCCAAGGGCGAATAATTTTCTTGCGCGCTACGCTGTAGTCGTTACAGCGTGGCGCATTCAATCCAGCCAACCCTGCAGGCTGTATGAGATATATCACCGTCGCTATTGATGTCATGGGGGGCGATCACGGCCCCCATGTCACCGTCCCGGCGGCGATTCGTTGTCTTGCCAATCATCCCGACCTGAATGTCATTCTGGTCGGGCCGCAAGACATCATCGCCGCCGAACTCAAAGCGCGCCGTGCCCAGTCCGGTCCCCGCCTTATCGTTCGTCACGCCAGCCAGGTGGTGGCGATGGATGAGGCGCCTGCGCTGGCCCTGCGTGGCAAAAAAGACTCCTCCATGCGCGTGTCGATCGACCTCGTCAAGTCTGGCGAGGCCGACGCCTGCGTGTCTGCAGGCAATACTGGCGCCCTGATGGCAACCGCACGCTTTGTGCTGAAAACCCTGCCTGGCATTGACCGTCCGGCGATCGCGGCAGTGATGCCGACGATCAAGGGTCATGCACTGGTGCTGGACATGGGCGCCAACGTTGACTGTACGGCTGAACATCTGCTGCAATTCGCCATCATGGGCGCGATGCTGGTATCGGCAGTGGAACATAAGCCGAACCCAAGTGTGGGCCTGCTGAACATTGGCGAGGAAGACATCAAGGGCAATGATATGGTGAAGCAGGCTGCCGAGTTGCTGCGTGCCAGCCACTTGAATTTCTACGGCAATGTCGAAGGCAACGATATATTCAAGGGCACCACCGATGTGGTGGTGTGCGATGGCTTTGTCGGCAATGTGACGCTGAAAGCCTCCGAAGGCCTGGCCAAAATGTTTGCTTCCACCTTGCGCGCCGAATTCAAGCGCAACTGGTTGACCCGCATCGCCGGCTTGGTGGCTTTGCCCGTATTAAATGCGTTCAAGCGGCGGTTTGATCCGCGCCGCTACAACGGTGCTACGTTACTGGGCCTGAAAGGCGTGGTGGTCAAAAGCCATGGCTCGGCCGACTGTTTTGCCTTTGAGCATGCGATCGAAACGGCCAGCGAGGAAGTCCGCAACAACGTGCTGAAACGCATTACTGACCAGATCCAACTTCAGCAACGGGTGGCCGCTTGATCTATTCCCGCATCCTCGGCACCGGCAGCTATCTGCCCACGCGTATCCTTACCAATGCCGATCTTGAGAAAATGATCGATACGAACGATCAATGGATCGTCGACCGCACGGGTATACGCGAGCGGCATATCGCCGCCGAAGGCGAATTCACCAGCGATCTGGCATCGCATGCCGCGCGTGCAGCACTCGAGGTGGCTGGGCTGACGATAGATGACATCGATTTGCTGTTGGTTGCCACAACCACCCCCGATCTGGTGTTCCCCAGCACGGCCTGTATCGTGCAATCCAAGCTTGGCATGACCAACGGCAAGCCGGCGTTTGATCTGCAGGCAGTATGCAGCGGCTTTGTGTATGCCCTGTCGGTGGCAGACCAGTTCATCAAGACCGGTGCGGCCAGGCATGTGCTGGTGATTGGTGCCGAAACCCTGTCGCGAATTACTGACTGGACCGACCGCGGCAACTGCATCCTGTGGGGCGATGGTGCAGGCGCATTGGTGCTTGGGGCCTCAAGCGAGCCGGGGATTATCGCCACGCATATCCATGCCGATGGCCGTCATAAGGATTTGCTGCGTACCACCAACGGGGCATCGACAGGTTTGGACACGCCGCCACTGATGCAGATGGAAGGCAATGCCGTATTCAAGATGGCGGTCAACACGCTTGATCGCATTGTCGATGAAACACTGGAAGCCAATGGCTTGCAGAAATCCGACATCGACTGGCTGGTGCCGCATCAGGCCAATATCCGCATCATTTCCGCCACCGCCAAGAAGCTCGGTATGAGCATGGATCATGTTGTCACTACCGTGGCGGGCCACGGCAACACTTCGGCGGCCTCCGTGCCGCTGGCGTTTGATGTGGCGGTGCGCGATGGTCGTATCCAGCGCGGGCAGACCGTGCTGATGGAAGCCTTCGGTGGCGGCTTCACCTGGGGCTCCGCGCTCCTGAAATATTAAACCTAAAAACCGCAGTTGACCGCTCTTAAACTCAAGGAATGCCGCATGAATATTAACTTTCTTGCCTTCGATAACCTTCACCATTTGGGTGAGAGCGCTACGCACCCGTTGATACGTCTGGTCGTGCGTCTGCCTTTGTCGCTCCTCGTTGCCCCACAAGGGGACTCCGATCCACTACGGGCTAAAGCCCGTGTGGACTCGTATGCAAGCCCCGGCCTGCCGCCTCGTCGCTTCGCGGCAGCCACCCGCCCAAACGCACCATCGGGCGCGTCCAACTGCGGT
>JAAFGW010000080.1 GCA_010365175.1 Sulfuriferula multivorans
AGCGAAGTAATCGGGCCGAGGCCGCAAATCGCCCGAAAGTCGCTCAAAAAATGTGATAGCAAATCAATCACTTAGGAGGAGCGACTTGAGAGCATATGAACAATTGTTGGCTCAACAACCCGGTGTCAATTAAATCGGGGGAAGATTGAGCATGAGGCTTTACCACCTAACCACAGCAGAATATGCAATCAGCAACATTGGGCTACGTCGGCTGAAGATAGCCCGTTTCGGCGATCTGAACGATCCTTTCGAGCTTCTAGCAGCGGAATTGGAAGACAAAGACTTTAGAAAAGCAGTTAAGAGCTGGAAAAATGAATTCCATAACACCAAAGGCTTACTGTGCTTCAGTGAAAGCTGGCATAACCCCGTCTTATGGAGCCACTATGCAGACAAACATCGAGGCGTCTGTCTAGGCTTTGACATCCCCGATGAGTACGCCATTTCCAGTCAGTTACAACAAAGAAAGAGTATCCGTCCGCTTCAAGAACAACGATCCAAATCAAGGGTTGGCCCCTGAGTTTGTCAATGAACTCCTTCGCACAAAATATGAGCATTGGGTCTATGAGGGGGAACGCCGAATGTTTATGAGTCTCGATGAAGGCACAAAGGAAGGTGGCCTTTTTTTCTACCCCTTCGATAGCAGCCTGCTCTTGAAAGAAGTCATCGTCGGTCCGCACTGCGCGATTCCACTAGATCGCATCGAAAACCTCGTAGCAAAAACTAATGGATCAACTTCAATAACCAAAGCACGTTTGGGCTTTACCCGGTTTGAAGTTGTTCCGGATCAACGGTATGAACGAAAAAAGAAGCAAGCTCCATCTAACAAGCAGGTCTAGCCAACCTACAAAAGCTAGCGCTTTTGCGGCCGGCTAACCCTTAACGTTCAAAAAACGAAACCGGGACACATGGCCCCGGTTTCGTTTTCAGCTTGGAAGCGCAACGCTTCCTGAAAGCTACTTAAGCGAAATTCGCCTCAGCAAACTTCCAGTTCACCAGCTTGTCGAGGAAGGTCTCAACAAACTTGGGGCGGGCATTGCGGAAGTCGATGTAATAGGCGTGCTCCCAGACGTCGATGCACAGCAGCGGCGTGTCGGCGGTGGTCAGCGGGGTGCCGGCGGCGCCCATGTTGACGAGGTCGACGGAGCCGTCGGCCTTTTTCACCAGCCAGGTCCAGCCGGAACCAAAGTTGCCGACGGCGCTGGTCTGGAAGGTTTTCTTGAATTCGTCGTAGCTGCCCCACTTGGCATTGATGGCGTCAGCCAGTGCGCCGCTGGGTGCGCCGCCGCCGTTGGCGGTGAGGCAGTTCCAGAAGAAGGTGTGGTTGGAAACCTGGGCTGCGTTGTTATAGATGCCACCCGATGCGCTTTTGACGATGTCTTCAAGCGACTTGCTCTCGAACTCGGTGCCCTTGATCAGGTTGTTGAGGTTGGTCACATAGGCCTGATGGTGCTTGGCGTAGTGGTATTCAAAGGTTTCCTTGGACATGTGTGGTGCGAGCGCATCCATGGCGAAAGGCAGTGCTGGCAAAGTGTGTTCCATAACTCTCTCCTCAATTGAACAAACAACAACAGACAAGTGTGTCGAACTAACCTTACAGTCTTATGCGTGATCCCAAGGATTAACAAATCCAGGGACGCACTTGAACAGGTGTAATTAGATGACCACAGTGAATTTTGAATGAGTCGGACAGCGTTGTCTGACAGAAGTTGCGATGTGCTGGATTCCTGCACTCACAATAAAAACTGGTCGGGACGAGAGGATTTGAACCTCCGACCACTTGACCCCCAGTCAAGTGCGCTACCAGGCTGCGCTACGCCCCGAGAAGCCGGCTATTCTAACAGAGGAGCCGCGTCCGGAGGAAGCCCGTCATCCCAATATTTTCAGGATGGCGTTGATTTCTGCGCGCAATTTGCGCGTGTCCAGCCCGGCTGTATCAGGGGATTTTTCGGGCGGCGCTTCCGCATCGTGCTCCAGGCGTTGGCGTGCACCACTGATGGTGAACCCTTCTTCGTAGAGCAACTCGCGGATGCGACGGATCAGCAGGACTTCATGATGTTGGTAGTAACGTCGATTGCCACGCCGCTTGACCGGACGCAGCTGGGTGAATTCCTGCTCCCAGTAACGCAACACATGTGCTTTGACCGCACATAACTCGGACACTTCACCAATAGTGAAGTAGCGTTTTGCCGGAATCGGCGGGAGTTCACTCCGTGCTGGGCGTTCCAATTTGGGCGCCTTCGACATGAGACTTGAGCTTCTGACTGGCGTGGAAGGTCACCACGCGACGCGCGGAAATCGGCATTTCTTCACCCGTTTTCGGGTTGCGACCTGGACGCTGGGGTTTTTCGCGACATTGAAAATTGCCGAAACCGGATAGTTTGACGATGTCACCCTTTTCGAGCGACGAACGAATTTCGTCGAAAAAGGATTCGACAACATCCTTGGCTTCGCGTTTATTCAAACCCACTTTGTCGAACAGAAGTTCAGCTAGATCCGCTTTTGTTAGGGTGGTCATAGTTGTATTGTCAGGTGTGGCTCGTTAATCCGGTGTCACGCACGCAAGCTGGCATTGCATTGACGACGCGCAGTTTCAACCAGTTTTTGCACTGAATCTTCCACTTCCTGATCCGTCAATGTGCGTTGAGTATCTTGCATAACTACCCGGATAGCAAGGCTTTTTTGGTTTTCTGCCATGCCTTTTCCACGGTAATCGTCGAATACGTCGATCGAACGCACCTGAGCCGGGGCACCCTCACGCAAGGCGGCCAACAACTCACCCGCCGGCGTTTGGACGTCCAGCACAAACGCCAGATCGCGCCGCACCAGCGGAAAACGTGACACAGTCGCATGGCGCGGCACGCCCCGCTGAGCAAGCACTTGGGCATCAATTTCGAACAGCATCGGCGCTGAGGATAAATCAAACGCCTGCACCAATCTCGGATGCAAGGCACCGATCCAGCCTATCGGCTTGCCGTCATGCCATAGCTCGGCGCTTTGCCCTGGATGCAGCGCCGGATGAACGCCCGGCTGCGTATCTAATGCATGACCGAACAGGCGTTCGATGTCGCCCTTGAGATCGAAGAAATCGACACGTCGCGCCGAGGCGCCCCACTGCTCCGGCAACACTTCGCCGTAAATGACGCCGCCGATTTTCAGCGGTTGCTTGGCCAGCGATGCATACACCCGTCCCAGTTCAAAAATGCGCACCCGTTCCTGCTGACGGTTGAGGTTATGGCGCAGGGTCTCGATCAGCCCACCCCACAGCGTGGTGCGCATCACCGACAACTGGCTGGCAATCGGATTGGCCAGTGGCATCGGCTTGGCATGGGGATCCAGCGCCGTCTCCCACGCCGGATCAACAAAACTGTAGGTAATGACCTCCTGGTAGTCCAGCCCCACCAGCATCTGGCGCAGGATATCGTCGGGCAATACGGTTTCATCTTGCGGCAACATGCGCGAGGGCGCGGCCGGCGGCTGGGCCGGGATATTGTCGTAGCCGAACAGGCGCACCGCTTCTTCGATCAGGTCTTCCTCGATGACGAGGTCAAACCGGAAACTCGGCGGCGTGACAATCAACGTGTTGTCATCACGCTCGACCAACGCACCCAGTGCGGTGAGATCGCGCACCACCTGCTCGGTATCCAGCTCGACCCCGGCCACACGCTTGAGGCGTGCCAGCCGCAGCGTAATCGGGGTGCGCTGCGGCAACACGGCCACGGCCTCGGTGATGGGCCCAACCTGACCACCGCAAATATCGATCAGCAATTCCGTTGCACGCTCCATCGCCAGGCGGGTGGCGCCAAAGTCGACGCCGCGCTCGAAACGATGGGATGAATCGGTGGACAGGCCCAGCCGACGTGCCCGTCCGGCAATCGCCGCAGGTGCAAAGAAAGCAGCTTCAAGGAAAACATCCACGGTGAAGCGCTCCACGCTGCTCGGCTGTCCGCCCATGATGCCGGCTAACGCCACGGGCCCGTTGGCATCGGCAATCACCAGCATGTCGGGTGCCAGTTCAGCGATCTGGCCGTTGAGCAGTTTCAATTGCTCACCCGCACGCGCCATCCTCACTTCGATTTCACCCTGAATGCGCGACAAGGCGAAGGCATGCATCGGCTGACCGAGTTCAAGCAACACGTAATTGGTGATATCGATCGGCGCCAACAGCGGACGGATGCCGCTGCGCTCCAGTCGCTCGGCCATCCAGCGTGGCGTAGTCGCCTGCGCGTTGATGCCGCGTACCACGCGGCCCAGATACAGCGGACACGCTTCGCTTGCCATCACCAGCACCGGCACCGTGTCCTGAATACGGGTTTCAACTTCGCGAACTTGCGGCAACCTGACTTCGGCGCCGGTAATCGCGCCTACTTCGCGTGCAATCCCCTGCATCGACAAGCAGTCCGCGCGGTTAGGCGTGAGCTTCAGGGTGATGAGCGTGTCATCCAGATTGAGCCAGCTGCGGAAATCCTCACCTACCGGTGCATCATCAGGCAGTTCCATCAGGCCATCCGCTGCACCTTCCAGGCCCAGTTCTTTGGTCGAACACAGCATGCCGAAGGATTCAACGCCGCGGACTTTGGCTATCTTGATTTCAAAGCCGGGCAATATCGCCCCAGGGCGGGCGCATGGCACTTTGAGACCGGCCGCCGCATTAGGTGCGCCGCACACGATAGTAATAGGCGATGCCTCGCCGACATCAACCTGACAGACGCGAAGACGATCGGCATCGGGATGCTTTACCGCCGACAGGATTTCGGCTACCACCACGTTGTTGAATGGTGGCGCGGCCGGGGTCGAGGCTTCCACCTCCAGCCCGGCCATGGTCAAAACATGGGAAAGCTGTTCGGTATCGAGCGCAGGGTTAACGAGATTGCGCAGCCATGATTCTGGAAATTGCATGATGAATGCGCCCTAATGTGTGAATTTCTTGAGAAATCTAAGATCATTTTCGAAAAACAATCGCAAGTCGTCGACGCCGTAACGCAACATGGCAAGTCGCTCCACGCCCAGTCCAAACGCAAAACCAACATAGCGTTCGGTATCAATGTCGACATGCTTGAATACATTGGGATGCACCATGCCGCAGCCCAGCACTTCCAGCCAGCCAGTATGCGAACACACCCGGCAGCCTTCACCACCACACATGACGCAACCGATATCCATCTCGGCCGACGGCTCGGTAAAGGGGAAGAACGAGGGACGAAAACGCACTGGCAAATCGTCGCGCTCAAAGAAGTTGCGCATGAAATCGGCCAGCACCCCCTTCAAGTCGGCAAACGAAACGGTTTCGTCCACCCACAGACCTTCAACCTGATGGAACATCGGCGTGTGCGTCACATCGGAATCACAACGGTAGACCCGACCTGGCGCAATGATGCGCAGCGGCGGTTGATGGGTTTGCATGTAACGCACCTGCACCGGAGAGGTATGGGTACGCAGCAATTCGCCGCCCTGCATGTAAAAGGTATCGTGCATCGCCCGCGCAGGATGGTCTTCCGGAATATTGAGCGCAGTGAAATTATAGAAATCAGTCTCGATCTCGGGTCCGGTTGCCACCTCGAATCCGATCGAGCGGAACAAATCCTGAATCCGCGTCAGCGTACGCGACACCGGATGCAGCCCACCGCGCGCCAGTCCCCGGCCAGGCAGCGTCACATCCAGCGTTTCGTCTGCCAACTGGCGATCCAACTCAACTTGCAGCAGGGTGTCACGGCGGTCTTTGAGCGTTGCCTCTACCGCCTGCTTGGCTTCGTTGATGCGCGCACCGGCCGTTTTGCGTTCATCAGCCGGCATTCCACCCAGGCTCTTGAGCAATTCGGTCATCTGACCGCTTTTGCCCAGATACGTGGCCTTCACCTGCTCCAATGACGGCAGGTCGGGACAGGACTGAATGGCATTCAGAGCCTCGGCAACGATTTCGTTGGGATTGCGCATGGCAGTTTCTCGTTTCGCTTAGTCCATTTCCGAATCAAGCAGCCTGCACAGTGAACCCACGATGAATGCTTGATTGAGAAATGACACTACCAACAAAAAAAGGCCTTGCGGCCTTTTATTGTGACAGTTTGACGGCTTAAGCCGCCAGCTTGGCCTTGACCTGCTCGACGATCTTGGCAAAAGCATCTTTGTCAAAAATCGCGATGTCGGACAATACCTTGCGGTCAATGCCGATCTCGGCACGGGACAAGCCGTTCATGAACACGCTATAGGTCAGGCCATGCTGACGCGATGCGGCATTGATACGGGCAATCCACAGCCTGCGGAACTGGCGCTTGCGCTGACGACGGTCACGGTACTGATACTGACCGGCCTTCATCACCGCTTCATTGGCGACCCGGAATACGTTTTTACGACGACCGCGATAGCCTTTGGCGGCATCGAGGACTCTTTTATGACTGGCTCGGGCTGTTACACCCCGTTTGACGCGTGGCATGCTTTCTCTCCTTTAAGCGTAGGGCAACATACGTGCAACCGACTTGTGGTTGCTTGCATGAACAGTTTCCGTACCGCGCAACTGGCGCTTACGCTTGGTGCTTTTCTTGGTGAGAATGTGACGCATGAACGCGTGCGAGCGCTTGAACTTGCCGCTACCCAACGCACGGAACCGTTTGGCGGCCCCGCTTTTGGTTTTCATCTTAGGCATGATGCTTCCTTTTATCTCATGCGGCCAGGTGACTCCACTGCGTGGAATGCTTCACCAACCCGACTGCACGTATTGTGGCGCTTTTAACCTGCTGGTTTAACCCGTCAGGCCTGAGAAACGTCGGTCTCATATTCGTCAATACAATCTATATATTCGCTTGCACTCAAGCGAATACAATTAAGAACATCCGCTTGCACTCAAGCGAATGCAATCAAGAACAGCTCAAATCTTCTTCTTCGGCGCCAGCATCATCACCAACTGACGGCCTTCCATCTTGGGGAACTGCTCAACGACGGCCAGTTCGGCCAGATCATTCGAGACACGTCGCAACTGGGCCATGCCGATTTCCTGGTGAGCCATCTCGCGACCACGAAAACGTAATGTAATCTTGGTCTTATCACCGTCTTCAAGAAACTTGATCAGGTTACGCAGCTTGATCTGGTAGTCACCTTCATCCGTACCCGGGCGAAACTTGATTTCCTTGATCTGGACCTGCTTCTGCTTCAGCTTGGCGTCGTGCAGCTTCTTGCTTTCCTGGTACTTGAACTTGCCATAGTCCATGATCTTGGCCACAGGAGGCTGCGCCGTGGGTGCAATTTCCACCAAGTCCAGTTCTGCTTCTTCTGCCTGACGCAAGGCATCGCCAATTTTCGCAATGCCTAGTTGTTCGCCTTCCACTCCGACCAAACGCACCTCAGGGGCTGTAATTTCACCATTGATGCGTGTCTGCTTCTTTTCTGTCGCGATGAGCCGTTCTCCAAAACAAGACCCGGACGATCACGCCCGGGCTGAACATGCCAAGCTTGAAAGCCTGACCCTAAAATGCTGTCCCTAAATAGCTGTCCCTAAATAGCTATCCCTAAATAAATCATGAGGCGCGGAACTGAATCCGGCGCCTCATTGAATCCGATTATTGCCGCGTAAGAATTTCGTCTTTCAGTCGTGCAATCAAGGCTTCCAGACTCATCTGCCCCAGATCCTGGTTACCGCGAGCCCGGACAGAAACCACTTCAGTTTCCACTTCCTTGTCGCCGACAACCACCTGATAAGGCAGCTTCTGCAAGCTATGTTCGCGGATTTTATAGGTAATTTTATTATTACTCAAGTCTGATATAGCCCGGATGCCTGCCAGCCGCAGCGCCTGAGTGATTTTTTCCGCATACTCGGTCTGGCGCTCGCTGATATTCATCACCATCACGTGCACCGGCGCCAGCCACAGCGGGAAATTTCCAGCATGGTGCTCGATCAGAATACCGATAAACCGCTCCATTGACCCCAGGATCGCGCGGTGCAGCATCACCGGGGGCTTGCGCGTGTTGTCCTCGTCGACAAACTCCGCACCCAGACGCACCGGCAGATTGAAATCCAGCTGGATCGTGCCGCATTGCCACAAGCGCCCAATCGAATCCTTCAGCGTGAACTCGACCTTGGGGCCGTAAAATGCGCCCTCACCCGGTTGCAAGTCATAGACCAGCTTGTTCCGGGCCAGTGCTGCGGCCAATGCCGCTTCCGCCTTGTCCCAGCTTTCATCTGACCCGACGCGCTTGTCGGGCCGGGTCGACAGTTTGACCAACACGTCGGTGAAACCAAAATCCGCGTAGCATTTTTCCAACATCACGATGAAATCGGCCACTTCCTGCTCGATCTGGTCTTCGGTGCAGAAGATGTGCGCATCGTCCTGGGTAAAACCGCGCACACGCATGATGCCGTGCAGCGCACCCGACGGCTCGTTGCGGTGACACGAACCAAATTCGGCCAGACGCATAGGCAAATCGCGGTAGGAATGCAGCCCGCTATTGAATATCTGCACGTGGCCCGGGCAGTTCATCGGCTTCACCGCGTAGTCGCGGTTCTCCGACGAGGTGGTGAACATGTTCTCGTGGTAATTCTCCCAGTGGCCGGATTTCTCCCACATGCTGCGGTCCATTACCGCCGGGGTGCGCACTTCCTGATAACCGTATTCAACAAACTTCTGCCGCATGTACTGCTCAATCTGCTGCCATACAACCCAGCCCTTGGGGTGCCAGAACACCATGCCCGGCGCTTCTTCCTGCATGTGTAGCAGGTCGAGCTGCTTGCAAAGCCGGCGGTGGTCGCGCTTCTCGGCTTCTTCCAACCGGTGCAAATAGGCTTCGAGATCTTCCTTTTTCGCCCACGCGGTACCGTAGACACGCTGCAACATCTCGTTCTTCGAGTCGCCGCGCCAGTAGGCCCCGGCCAGCTTCATCAGCTTGAAATGCTTGAGCTTGCCGGTCGAGGGCACGTGCGGGCCGCGACACAGGTCGATGAAATCGCCTTCGCGGTACAGTGAAATATCTTCGTTGGAGGGGATCGACGCGATGATCTCGGCCTTGTAGGCCTCGCCCATCTCCTGGAAAAAGGTCACCGCCTTGTCGCGCGGCATCACGCTGCGCACAACGGGGATGTCTTGTTTGGCCAGTTCAGCCATTTTCTTTTCGATCGCCACCAGGTCTTCCGGCGTAAACGGGCGCTTGTACGCGAAGTCGTAGAAAAAGCCGTCGTCAATGACCGGACCGATGGTCACCTGCGCGTCCGGGAATAGTGACTTCACCGCAAAGGCCAGCAGATGCGCAGTTGAGTGGCGAATCATGTCGAGGCCGTCGGCGTCCTTGTCAGTGACGATGGACAGTCTGGAATCAGCGTCGATCACGTGGCTGGTATCAACCAGCTTGCCATCAACCCGCCCGGCGAGCGCAGCCTTGGCCAAACCCGCGCCTATGCTGGAGGCAACCTGCGCAACCGTCACCGGCGCGTCAAATTCGCGGACAGAACCATCGGGAAGCGTGACGTTGACCATGACTCAAACTCCAGAAACAGAAAAAGCGCGGACCGGCCGCGCTTTTGGGTAATACAAGTTAAAGAGTGCAGACTGTCTGCGAACTGCGAAGCGCCGGTTTACCCAAAGACAAGCTTGCTAGTTCGCGGTGACATGTCGCAACCTCCATCGGGGCTCAACCCCATTAAGACCGGATCATTTACCGACCAAATAAATTTGGTAGGCGCGAATGGACTCGAACCATCGACCCCCACCATGTCAAGGTGGTGCTCTAACCAGCTGAGCTACGCGCCTAATGCGGGGCGGATCATAACCGAAAGCTTGTGTGGCTGTCGAGTCAAATCGACAGTCCAATCGGCTTTTTTCAATCCCTAAGCCAAACCAATGATCAGATTCAGCCGCTCGCAAACCTCGACATAAAGCGCATCAGACAATGGTCCCAAGGGATGAGGCTTGGCTCCACGCAAACGCCAGTCGAACGATTTAGGTTGGTGGCAAAAGACATAATTGGTCTTGCCCGCCTTGCCGCGCCCTGTGGCATGGCCTACCGCCACGGCAAAGGGATTGTCTGCGTTGTATTCCGCCGTGGACATGGGCAAGCCGATCACCAGAGAAGTCCTGCTGTTGAACTCACGCGGTGACAGCACCAAAAAAGGGTGCACATCCCGCATTTCCTGCCCCACCTGCGGATTGCAATCGATCCAGATGATATCTTGCCGCCCAGGCACCCAGGGAGCCCGCTTGGTTGTTTTATTTGCAGCTACCACCGCTCGGCGCCGATAGGCTGCGCCACCATCACCTCACCGCCATGACGTTCCGAGTCAAACTGCGCCAGTCTTTGCTCCAGCGTCAGCGGCGCTTCCGCCTCGGGCCGAATGACGATCAGTCCGTCCTCCACCGAAACACGTACCCGCTGATCCGCATGCAAATGCGCCGCACGCGCCACGGCAGCGGGCAAACGAACGCCAAGGTTGTTACCCCATCGTTTGATATCCAGAAATACTTCGGCCATGATTTGCTCCTTGAGCCACAATGTTTATACATAGTTTAAACATCGCGCTTCACTCAGTCAAACAAGTCTGGAGGGGGGGTACATCAAGACTGGCAAGGAAGCCGTAGGCCCAGGAAATAATGGTGTCAGACCATTTAGTATTTGCCATCAAAAAACAGCAACGCCCGCATGAGCGGGCGTTGGGTGGATGCTACCTTTATAGACCTGACCCCGGCGTTTGAGAAAAACCCGCCTTCAACAAGCGGGCGGGTAAGGTGTTCGCGCTTGACTACGGTCGGCTAATGGGTGACTACGGTCGGCTAATGGGTGACCCCATTTACGATGTGCAAAAGTGTCCGTGAAATACGGGTTAGCTCAA
>JAAFGW010000081.1 GCA_010365175.1 Sulfuriferula multivorans
TCGTGGCGGCGGAGCGGGTGGTGACAGACCGGCTGCTGGCGGACACCCATGACGGCCAGGCCGGCAAGCGGCCGCTGTTTGTGCTGCTGGACGCCACCTGGCCCGAGGCGCGCAAGATGTTCCGCAAAAGCCCCTACCTGAACCACCTGCCGGTGCTGAGCCTGCAGTCCGATCAGATTTCACGCTACCGGCTGCGCCGCTCCAAGCGCGGAGACCACTTTTGCACGTCCGAGGTGGCGGCCTTGTGCCTGGAACTGGCTGGTGAGCCCCATGTAGCGGAGACGCTGGAGGCTTACCTGGATGTGTTTACCAACCACTACCTGCAGGCCAAACAGCAGTTGCCCGTGGACCTGGAAGACGCGGCCCACCAGCGTTTGCGTGGCTTGCGTTTGGCGGGTTTTATGCGCCCGTTGTGAAGGCGGGGCAAGGGTGGCGCGCTGTTCATGCTGCCGTACACGCTGGGCATTGTGCTGCTCGCGGCCGTGGGCTATGCCTCTTTCATTTCGCTGCGCGGTCTCTGGCTGGGGCCCATGCTGATGCAGCGCCACGGCTTCTCGCTGCACCAAGCCTGAAATTGCTATTTTTCTGATAGCTGCTTGCGCCCTTTCTGTATGGGATGACGGCTATTTTTTCTTGAGAACAAGCTTTAAGTCGTGGGTACCTCGCCGTGGACGAAGCATCGCCCTGAGGTAAAACGCCGGCCAAGCCGCTGCTGCGCAGGAGGCCCGGCCGCGAAGGTTTACTTGCTCCCCGCAAGAGCCATGACAGGCCGCTCCGGTTCGACAGGTTCAGCGCGGCCGCACGGCCAGGTCAAACCGCAGGGCTAGCAGTTTGAATTGGTTGAGCATCGCCTTTGTCCTACATCAATACCGCGTTCATGATGCATACACTCTTGGCAACCCGTCGGTTAATTACCACGCCATGGCAGACATCAAGGCAACCACACGTTGTGGCGGAAAAACGGAAATAATTTTTATCCTTGAGGAGGTTTGTAATGGCTACGGCAAAAAATTTTCTGGGAATGATTTTTGGCGCGTCTCTGCTTTTCAGTCAGGGCGCTCGGGCCATCGAGTCAACACCGGCTGGGGCAAATATCGCTGTGCCGGGAGCAGCAGCTTCAGAGGAGAAGTCAGAGCTGCTCAAGCGTGGGGAGTATGTGGCACGCCTGGGAGACTGCATCGCCTGCCACACGACACCTAACGGAAAACTGATGGCGGGCGGACTGGAACTCAAGACACCGTTTGGTGCACTCTATTCCACCAATATCACGCCAGATACCCAAACAGGCATTGGCAAGTATTCTTTTGAGCAATTTGACCGCGCCATGCGCAAGGGAGTCGCAGCAGATGGGCGCAATCTGTATTCCGCCATGCCATACCCTTCCTATGCCAAGATGACCGGGGAGGACATGCGCGCCTTGTATGCTTATCTGAATCAGGGACTTGCACCGGTCAACCAGCCCAACAAGCCAGCGGAGATGTCCTGGCCGTTCAGTATGCGTTGGGGCTTGTCGCTCTGGAACTGGGCATTCCTTGATGACACGCCCTTCAAGCCCGTGACAAGCCAGGATGCCGTCTGGAACCGCGGCGCCTACTTGGTACAGGGGCTGGGACATTGCGGTGCCTGCCACACGCCGCGCGGCATTGCCTTTCAAGAGAAAACGATGACCCACGAGGGTTCAAATGGCAAACTCTATCTTGCGGGCGAAACGGTAGAGGCCTGGCGAGCACTCAGTCTGCGTAACCTATGGACAGTGGAAGATACGGCTTTGCTGCTCAAGACGGGGCAGAATCGCTTCGCCAGCGTTTCCGGAAATATGGTCGAGGTGATTCATAACAGCACCCAGCACTTCAGCGATGGCGATTTGACAGCCATCGCCACCTATCTGAAATCGCTGCCACCCGGTGAGAACGATTTACCCATGCCCGCAGCGCCGGTTCATGTTGCCACATCAACAGTCCCCACCAAACTTTTCTCCACGCGGGGCGGGTTGGGATATGTGCAATTCTGTGTTGATTGCCATCGCCAGGATGGCGCGGGAGTCAAAGAAATCTTCCCGTCGTTGGCGCAGAACCCTTCTGTCGCATCGTCTGATCCACTGACACTTCTTCATATCACGTTGACGGGTTGGAAAACAGCACAAACGGCGGCGCATCCGCGTGTCTACACCATGCCGGCCTTTAGCCGATTGTCTGATCAGGAATTGGCTGAAATCCTGAGCTTTGTGCGTGGAAGTTGGGGGAATAATGCACAGCCGATCAATGCTTCTCAGGTTAAGAAATTGCGCGGACAACTTGACCCCAAGGTCACAGATTCTTCCCAATTTGAAACGCCGCGTCTGGCGAATCTGCTCAGTCAGCCCAATGCCGAGCAACTGATTCGTGGCATGCGTTTGCACCTTGAAACCAAAGCATTGTTGCCGCAGAACGTCGCCAATGCCTTGAATTGCACGAGTTGTCACCTCAACGCAGGCACCGTGGCGGATGGTTCGCCTTTCGTCGGTGTTTCTGCCTTCTTTCCGAGCTATGCCCCGCGTGCGGGACGAATCATCACACTCGAAGACCGGATCAATGGTTGCTTCTTGCGTTCAATGAATGGCAAGCCGCTGCCGGTGGAATCCGCAGACATGAAGGCGATGGTGGCTTATTTCAATTGGATGAAAGGGGAAACCAAGCCAGAGGATAAAGTCGCCGGCCGGGGTGTGGGCAAGATTGATATGACGATCAAACCAGATATTGAGAACGGCAAGAAGGTCTATTCGGCACAGTGCGCGGTGTGCCACGGCAAGGAAGGTGAAGGCCTGATGCAGGCGGATGGTCGTTACGTTTATCCTCCGCTATGGGGCGATCAGTCATTCAACATCGGCGCAGGCACGGCTCGCACTTATACAGCGGCGGCATTTGTAAAGCGCAACATGCCGATAGGATTCCACGAGAAGTTCCCGCTGGGGCAAGGCGGTCTTTCTGATCAAGAAGCGGTTGATGTTTCAGAGTATTTCTCACACCAGCCACGTCCGGATTTCGCCGGCAAAGTGAAGGATTGGCCGAAGGATAAAAAACCCCAGGACGCGCGATATTGATGAAAGTGCCCAACCCATTGTTCCAGCAGACATCAGCACAGCCGATAGCCGATAGCCGGCAGGCCGGCGTTACTCACCCAGGAGATCGATCATGAGCAAAGCAAAGACAACGCGTCATTCCGGAAAACGCAACCAGGAAAAGGACTCGGCCCCGAACGGAGGCTCACAACAGGCTGCCGGCGGCGAACTGCACCAGATCGCTGGGGGAGCGCACCCCGCGCTCACCACAAACCAGGGTCTTGTACTTTCCGATAATCAAAACTCGCTCCGGGCCAATCCGCGCGGACCTACGCTGCTGGAGGACTTCATCCTCCGCGAAAAAATCACCCATTTCGATCACGAGCGCATTCCTGAGCGTATCGTTCACGCGCGCGCGACGGGCGTGCATGGATACTTCGAGCTGACCGCCTCGTTGCAGCAATACACCACCGCCAGGATACTTACCGAGGTGGGTGAGAAGACGCCCGTGTTTACGCGCATATCGACTGTCGCAGGCGGCGCGGGTTCGGTCGACACGCCGCGTGACGTACGCGGGTTTGCCGTCAAGTTTTACACCAAGGAAGGCAATTGGGACCTGGTCGGCAACAACATCCCGGTTTTCTTCATCCAGGATGCCATAAAATTCCCCGACCTCATCCATGCCGTAAAAATGGAACCCGACCGCGGATTTCCGCAATCGGCGACCGCGCACGACACGTTCTGGGACTTCATTTCGCTCACGCCTGAATCCATGCATACGGTGATGTGGATCATGTCGGATCGCACCCTGCCGCGATCGCTACGCATGATCGAAGGCTTTGGCGTGCATAGTTTCCGGCTGATCAACGCCGCCGGCAAATCAACCTTCGTCAAATTCCACTGGCGTCCGAAGCTCGGCTTGCAGTCCACTATTTGGGATGAGACCGTCAAGATTTCCGGCGCTGACCAAGACTTCCACCGCCGCGATATGTTCGAATCTATCGAAGCCGGGAATTTCCCCGAGTGGGAATTTGCGGTGCAACTTTTCACGCAGGAAGACGCGGACAGATTCCCGTTCGATCATCTCGACGCGACCAAGCTGATTCCTGAAGAACTGGTGCCCTTGCAAGTAATCGGCCGCATGGTTCTGGATCGCTGGCCGAACAATTTCTTTGCCGAAACCGAACAGGTTGCCTACTGCCCTTCCCATGTCGTGCCTGGCATCGATTTTTCAAATGACCCCCTGTTGCAAGGCCGTTTATTCTCCTATCTCGACACGCAGTTGTCGCGCTTGGGTTCGCCCAATTTTCACCAGATCCCGGTCAACGCGCCCAAGTGCCCGTTCGCCAACCATCAACGCGACGGGCATATGCAGATGGCGCAACCGGCGGGCCGTGTTGCGTACGAGCCCAACTCCTTGTCGGAGTACTCGCCACGCGAAACGCCCAAGGGCTTTCATAGCGCTGCGGTCACTGAAACGGGCGAGAAAGGCCGCATCCGTGACGAGCGCTTCGCCGACCACTACAGCCAGGCGCGGCAGTTCTATCTCAGCCAGACCACGTATGAGCAGGCGCACATTGCCTCGGCGCTGGTGTTTGAGCTTTCCAAGGTCGAACATCCACACATACGTGTAGCCATGGTCGCCCACCTGCGCCATATCGAAACAGACCTCGCCCAGCGCGTCGCCGCGGGTCTGGGGCTCGACAAAATGCCCGATGCGCCGGTCGCCGCGGCACCCGTACAGGAGATGGCGCCCTCGTCCGCGTTGCAGATCATCGGCAAGATGAAAGACACGCTCGTGGGGCGCGCGGTTGGCATCCTGATCGCGGAGGGTTCAGACGGCGCTGTCATCAAGAAGATCAAAAAGGCCGCGACAGATGCGGGCGCCAGCGTGAAGATCGTCGCCCCCAAAGTGGGCGGCACGAAGCTTGCCGATGGCTCGATGCTGGCGGCTGACGGACAACTGGCGGGTACGCCTTCCGTGCTATTCGACGCAGTCGCCGTCATCCTCTCCGACAAAGGCGCAAAGGCACTGTCGATGGAAGGCGCCGCGATCGATTTCGTGCGCGATGCGTTCGGTCATCTCAAGGCAATTGCCGTCGACAAAGGCGGCCAGGCGCTTCTGAAAGCAGCGAATGTCGGACAGGACGCGGGCGTTGTGGATGCCAACGACAAGAACGCATTTATTGCTGCGGCAAAGACGCGCCAGTGGGAGCGGGAAAAGTCCGTTCGAACCCTGGCATAGCAAATGGACGCTCGACCGCCCTGCTGGCATTTCTTATCTCAACCAAAGAAGAAACACCATGAGCCATCATCTGGACCAGAACGCAATGGACTGTATCAGCACCGGCAACGACTGCGCGACCGAGTGCGGCTGTACTGTTGGCGTTGAAGTCATGCAGTGAGCAATACGTTTGGAACCAGATATTTTTATGACCTTTATTAGGAGACGCAACATGCCTTTCTTCAAATCACTCATCGTCGGCAGCTTGCGAACCGCAACTGCATTATTCGCAGCCATTACGCTATCCCACACGGCATTCGCGCAGGAAACGGTATTTGCCTATGGTCCAGGCGGCCCTGCACCGGCCATGAAAGAGGCCGCCATCGCCTTTGAAAAAACAACCGGTGTAAAAGTGGAAGTGACCGCCGGCCCCACGCCTGAATGGCTGGACCAGGCGAAGGCCAAGGCCGATCTGATTTTTAGCGGCTCCGAGACGATGATGACCGATTTTGTCTACGCTATGGACGGCCAGCTTTCCCATCAGAAAGTAACGCCCTTGTACCTGCGCCCTTTGTCCATTTTGGTACGGCCCGGCAATCCCAAACACATCAAGGGCGTGAAAGACATCCTCAAGCCTGGCGTGAAAATTTTGGTGGTGAATGGCGCGGGCCAGAATGGCGTATGGGAAGACATCGCTGGACGCAAAGGCGATATCAGGACAGTTGAGGCGCTGCGTCGCAATATCGTCGCCTATTCCAAAAACAGCGCCGAAGCCAAGCAGACCTGGATCGACAGCAAGGACATCGACGTCTGGCTGATCTGGAATATCTGGCAGGTAGCCAATCCGCAATTAGCCGACATCGTGCCGATCGAACGTGACTATGCGATCTATCGTGATACTGCCATTGCCATCACTCAGCGTGCCGAAAACAAGCCGTCTGCCAAGGATTTTGCCCATTTTCTGCAATCGCCTGCGGGCGCCAGAATATTTTCCAAATGGGGCTGGAAAACCGATCAGAAATAATCGTACTCAACTATTCTTCACTTCGGTTTCTTGCCGGTGGGGTAACAGATCAAAGGCTCTGGCTCACACATAAAACAAGTGGAGTTACTTGCCGCCAAGGAAGTTCGCTTCGCTGCCTACGTCTATTTCTTGAGCCAATTAGGCGTCGCAAGGGAGGCACTTCTGGAATCGATCGAGATCGTCTCATCCGGCGTGGGGGAACTGGTCAAGAAGCAGGCAGAGGGATGGGCATTCGGCCATAACATGAGCCAGGTCTGGCGTTGGGCCAGTCTCGCAACGACGTAGGAAGGGAGAGAAGCAATGCAAGCGAATCAAGACCGCGATGCACTCGCCTCGGAACGGACGCTGCTGGCAGCCGAACGGACATTCTCCGCCTGGATTCGGACCGGTTTAGCGGGAGTGGGTGGCGGCTTGGCGGTCGCGCGTGCGCTCGTCTTTCAAAGTTATGTGCACCAAGTGGCGGCGCATATAGTTAGCGGGTTGCTCGTGATTTGGGGGGCAAGCATCTTTTTTTATGCGATCGCTGGTTACCGGCGCACATGCGCGAAACTGGCGCAAGAGGGCCTCCCGGAAAATTCGCTGGGCGCCTTGATGCTGATGACGGCGGTGCTATTGATTGTTGCCATGCTGGTATTTTGGATTACGCTGCAATGAACAGCAGATACCAACACTAATGACTACCAAAGGAGATACTAGAAATGAGCCAACACAAAGCCGAATATGCGATTCATGTTGATATTCCGGTGGTGCTGGAAAAGGCAAACGTAGTATTTAATATGGATCATCTGGTATTTGCTGGTGATATGCCCGTGGGTATCAACTATATGCGCCTCCTGGCAAACCGATTTACGGAAATGAATACCCAGGGACAGATTGTGGGCGTCTTTCATGGCGATGCAGCTTACATGACATTGAATGACGAGACTTACAATGCTTATCGCCAAGTCAAAACTGGCAACCCTTACAAGAATCTTGTTGCCGAGCTGATAAGGCAGGGAGTGCAGATAGAAGAGTGTGCGGTTTCCATGGAAAATCATCATTGGCTTAACGATGATCTGTTGCCGGGTGTCAAAGTTCACAGCGGCGCAATTGGGCGTTTGATCCAGCTGGTCCAAGAAGGTTATGTGCAGATTCATCCTTGAAAACCTTGTCATGGAGAGTGCGCTATATACCATGGCGGCCAATGAGCATGAGAAAGAGGCAAGTAAGAAACATGCGGCAACGCCATCATTTCGGAACAGGCCTGTCCTGACAAGGAATTCGAATGGAAATTTACCTACCCACCGATGCGAACACGCTTAATAGCGCAGACCAGCTCTACGATATTCCTGCTTATGGCAACGTCAGTCTTTTGCATTTCACTGATTGCCACGCCCAACTGCTGCCCATTTATTATCGCGAACCCAGCATTAACCTTGGCGTAGGCAGCGCTGAGGGGAAAGTGCCGCATCTTGTCGGCGTGCCGCTACTGGACGCGTATGGAATTAAAGCCGGCAGTCGGCAGGCCTACGCGTTCTCACATCTCGATTTTTGTGCTGCGGCCCGAGCCTACGGCAAGGTAGGCGGTTTCGCGCATCTCGCCAGCCTGATCAAGCGCCTGAAAACAAGCCGCCCCAAGGCTTTGCTGCTGGACGGAGGGGACAGTTGGCAGGGTTCTGCCACGGCACTTTGGACGGCGGGACAGGACATGGTGGAGGCTTCGCTTGAGTTGGGCGTCGATGTCATGACTGGGCATTGGGAATTTACCCACGGTGCCGAGCGCGTAGCGCATGTCGTACGCAACGATTTCAAAGACAAAATCGCCTTCGTTGCCCAGAACATCGCACGCAAGGACAATGCCGAACCGGCGTTTGATGCGTATGTCATTCGCGAGCAGAACGGTATCCCGGTTGCGATTATCGGGCAGGCGTTTCCCTACACACCCAAGGCGAACGGTGCGCAATTCACCCCAGACTGGGAATTTGGTATCGATGAAGCGCACCTTCAGGCGGTGGTCAACGAGGTGCGCAATAAAGGTGCGCAGGTTGTCGTACTGCTTTCGCATAATGGCATGGACATCGATCTTAAATTGGCTGCACGCATTTCAGGGATCGACATGATCCTGGGTGGACACACCCATGACGGCGTGCCGGTGCCCAGCGTGGTTAAAAACGCCGGTGGGGCAACCGTCGTCACCAACGCTGGATCCCACGGTAAATTTCTTGCCGTAATCGATTTTGACGTCAAAAATGGCCGCGTGGCCGACTATAGATACCACCTGTTGCCGATCTTTTCGGAACTGTTGCCTGCAGATTCCGCCATGCAGGCAACCATCGATCGGGTGCGCGCGCCCTTCGAGTCGCGTCTCCTGGAACCCATTGCTGAAAGCCAGGAATTGCTCTATCGGCGCGGCAATTTCAACGGTTCCTGGGATCAATTGATTGTCGAGGCTTTGATGCAGGTCAAGGATGCCGAGATCGCATTCTCTCCGGGGTTCCGTTGGGGTACCACGCTATTACCCGGACAAACGATTACCCGCGAAAATTTGATGGAACAGACGGCAATTACCTACCCCGACACCTCTGTGGCGCAGATGACCGGTGCCGAAATAAAACAACACCTGGAAAAGCTGTGCGACAACATTTTCAATGCCGATCCCTATCAGCAGCAAGGGGGCGACATGGTGCGTACCGGCGGACTTGTTTATGCGTGTGAACCCGCTGCAAAAATAAATTCCCGCATCCGCGACATGACTTTGAACGGACAGCCGATACAAGCCGACAAGTCCTATAAAGTGGCGAGATGGGGTGTAGGCAGCGCTCAGTCAGAAGGGGAACCGGTGTGGGACGTGGTTGAGCAGTATCTAAAAAGTGCCCCGATTGTTAAAAACCACACACCCAACGTACCGCGATTGATAGGTTTGGGTTTAAACCCGGGGTTTGCCAATGATTAGTCAGAGTCTGACCCTTCAGCATTATCTGGATACCGGCCAACGCACCTGCCATGCCGATGAGGTCGGTTGGCAAGAGGATTGGGGGGCAGATCCCAGTTAATTCATAGGGGTCATGTAAACCGCGGTCTTGATCAGCCAATCTGAGCGGCTCCTTGCCAAGTCGAGCCAAAGGATCCCTCTTTTAAAAGGCGTTGCAGCTTGGCACCCCGGCCAAGCCGTTTGACTGTTCAGGCGGCGCAGTTGAGAAAGATCAATGCCTAAGGCGGGGGGCTGCATAGACTGAGCGTTTAGTCTGACCTTCATGACGATACGAAGACAGGTGGGCTATGGCTCACCGGAAACAAGCTGTTGCGCTGCACTGAGGTGGTGCCTGTGCGTGCCCCGGTGGCCGGGCGCGTGCTCAAGATCCCGCACAAGAGCGAAGGCACGGTGGCCAGCGGCCAGTCGCTGATCGAGATCGGTGACCCGAGTGCACTGGAAGTCGGGGTGGACCTGTTGTCGGCCGATGCCGTGCGTATACACCCCGGCACCCGCGTCGTGTTCGAGCGCTGGGGCGGTGGGGGTGCGCTCGAAGGCGTGGTGCGTGTGATTGAGCCCGCTGGTTTTACCAAGGTCTCTGCCCTTGGCGTGGAAGAACAGCGTGTCTGGGTCATCGTCGCCTTCACCTCGGCCCCTGCCCAATGGCAACGCCTGGGAGACGGCTACCGCGTCGAAGCCAGCTTCGTCATGTGGGAAGGCAAAGACTTACTGCAAATCCCCGAAAGTTCCTTGTTCCGCGATGGCGACGGCTGGGCTGCTTTTGTGGTGGAGCAAGGCAAAGCTGTTAAACGCCGTGTGGAGATCGGTCAACGCAATGGCCTGAGCGCCAACGTCGACTCCGGCATCAAGGCGGGCGAACGGGTGATCAATCATCCCGATGATCGAGTTCGGGAGGGCGTGAGCGTGGCGGCGAGGTAGAGAGCGGGTTTTAACAAACGACAGAAATGTTTCATCGAATTCCAAGGGCCGTCTCGGTCACGGGCGGAAGTGCCAAACCAGCGTCCCTTACAGATAGATGGCCGCTGGCCGTAATTTGCCCGTGACTTTCCAAACTTGCATGACTGCCGAAGCTGTTATTGCTGTCACACAAGCGGCGCAACCCGGCCGCCGCCCATTTGGGGCTTGTGGGCTTGCCTTCAAAGCCGACCAGCAGGCGGTTGACCCTTTTGATTTGTCGCACGTTCATGGGCGTGCCGGCCCAGCGTCGCCAACACGGCGGCCCAGTTTCGTCGGCACCTTGAACGGCGCGCAGCCAAGCCATGGCGGGTTTATTCGCCGCAGATCGTGCGGCGAATGGGGCGGGTAATCGCCGCATGACCATCCGTCCGCTATGAATTTACTCTGTTATTGATAGCTGCTTACGTGCTTATCCGGTTGTCACAGACACCCACTACCGGTAGTATGTTGATCATCTGCATCAATCCGGGTCGAGCGTGGCGATTGACGTACTTGAGCGAGATAATTTGCCGTTTCCGGGCTCGCTGCCGGAGTTTCAGCAACTGTTCCCGGACGAAGCGGCGTG
>JAAFGW010000082.1 GCA_010365175.1 Sulfuriferula multivorans
CTCAACTTGATCTGGATAGGCGACCAGCCACCGGTTTACGTATTTGCCAACTATCGAGGGATCAAGAAACTCGATCTCAAGCGTCCGGATTTCCTGCAAACACTTGAAAGTGGCGGTGCGGAATGGACGGAAGACATGGAACTCCCGCTGATGGATCGTTCCTACAGCGCGATGATCCAGAAAATGCAACGCGACTTGCTGTGGCAATCCGCGCATGACCCGGCAACGGGCCTTGCCAACCGCAAGAGCTTTTTCCGTGCCATTCGTCGTAACTGGGTGCGCAGCCGGACAAACAGCAGCGGTTACACCATTGGGGTCATCCAACTGGATATCAGCAACCCGGCGGGAGAGACCGTCGGCGAAGAAATTCGCACCCCGATTCTGCGCGATCTCGCCCAATTGTTACCCCCACAACTGGACACCCATGCACTGCTTGCGCGTGCGGGAGAATCCGGCCTCTCCTATTGGAGCCAGGCGGCTGATAGCGAATCTGCAGTTGCTCATGCCAATGCGCTGCAACAATTCATCACCCAGCACCCTCATGAAATCGATGGCACACGCTACCAGGTCAAGGCCGCCATCGGCCTGATGTGGGCCAACGACTGCCTCAGTCCTGAGGCCTATTACGACAACGCCAACGCCGCTTGTACCCGCGCGCGCGAATCCCACGCCACCACCATGCTTTACGACAGTGAAGCCAATGACAGCGGGGTGCTGGCATTGGCGCAATGGGCACATGTGTTGACCGCCATACTCGTCAACAACCAGCTCAGCCTCAATTGCCAACCCGTAGTGGATGCTGCCGACGCAACACGCACCCCGATTTATCACGAAATCCTGCTCCATCCCAGTTCAACCGATGAAAAGATCGCTACCCGTGATTTGATCAACATTGCAGAGCGGTTGCAGCGCATCGCCGAAATTGATCGCTGGGTCGTGCGCAAGGTTTTTCAGTGGATTCGCGACCATACCGACAAGCTTGCAACACTGGGGGGCTTCTCAATCAACTTGTCTGGACAGTCGATCACGAATCCTCTGTTCCTGAAATTCATCCTCGGCGAATTTGCACGCGGCGACATTCCCGGCGAAAAAATCATTTTTGAAATCAGCGAAATCGATGCAATCGACGGCCATGCGCAAACCCAGCTCTTCATGCGGCAGCTTCAACGCCATGGCTGTCGTTTCACGCTCGATGAGTTTGGCGCGGGCTCCAGCTCATTCACCCGAATGAAGAGCATGAAACTCGATTACCTGAAAATCGACCGCTCGCTGGTACGCGAAGTCACCAGCAGCATGATCGACGAAGCCTTGGTACGCTCGATTGTAGAAACCGGCAGCTTCCTTGGAATCAAGACGGTGGCAGGGTATATCGAAGACGAGGAAACGCTCACCAAACTGGTTGAGATGGGCGTGGATTGCATGCAGGGGTATTTGATTGGGGAGCCGGTAGCGCTGGAGAGTATGGTTTGATTTTGTCGAAGCGCTTTTGTTGTAGCTAAGAACTTCGCAAGACGACTGACCGCTGGCCGGGATAGCCCGGCAACTGGTTACTTTCTTTGTCATGCGACAAAAGAAAGTAACCAAAGAAAACGCACCCCACATCCCCGCCCTACGGGTTCCCGAAAAACCGAGCCTGCCGGACGGGCAGTGAAGAACTCGCCCCACTTTTGCTGTTTTAATTGGTTTTTTGTGAGCTTGGCTCAAACACCTTCGCCGCATTATTCCGTCCGGCAGGCTCAGTTTTCCGGCGGGGCTAAAGGGGAAGAAAGTCAGAACCAGGGCGGTGATGCGATTGGATGAATTGCAGTGTTTCAGGACACGTTCTATCCGATCTTAATACCATGAGCACTTGTCAATGTTTCCAGTTCCTCGATGGCTCCGACCGCAGTCTTTCCGTGGCGCTGCAACAGGTCAAGTTCCCGCTGCAATTTCTCATCGTGGCCGGCAAGACTGTCCCTGATTTTAAGCAGTCTTTCTCTATGCTGACCCATCTCGCTTTTCGGCAACGCCAGTAAGGAGTCGGCTTCCGCAAGCTCTTCATTCACCGAAAGAAGCGTCTGTTTCAGCTCACGGCCAGTCAGGGCTAGGTAATTTAGTGAATTAACCACCTGTCGATGCCGGTTGGCAACTTGGCTTGTCGTGGGATGAAAAGCCGAAAACCTGGCTGCTACCAGCGCAAGTTGGTCCGAAACCCGACCATATCTTTTCTCGATCTCTTGTGTTCCAAGCTCGCCTTTATCACTTGAGGACAGCAAGTTCATTATCTCGTCGAGCCTACCCGCCTCGCTTTTATATACTTCAGCAAGTGCCTCTATGTCCTCTCGCACCACCTTATCAAATGCTGACTCATGGGCTGGATTTTCTCGTGCCGATGATGGTCCAGCATGTTGAGACGCACTGTTAGTGGATGCAACATAGGAACTCAAACCTTCATACACGGCGAAAATAATGATGCCGTAAAACAGGAGTTTTTTTATCATTTTTAAATCGGGATTAAGTGCACGCCAGCTTAGGCAGTCCCGCCCACCGTCAATCCATCGATCCGCAACGTCGGCTGACCCACACCAACGGGTACGCTCTGGCCTTCCTTGCCACAGGTGCCGACGCCGGAATCCATTTCCATGTCGTTGCCGATCATGGAGACGCGCGTCAGCACTTCCGGGCCGTTGCCGATAAGCGTGGCGCCTTTCACTGGATAGGTGATCTTGCCGTCTTCAATCATGTAGGCTTCGGCAGCAGAGAAGACGAATTTTCCGCTGGTGATGTCGACCTGCCCGCCACCAAAGTTGACGGCGTAAAGGCCATTTTTAACTGAGGCGATAATTTCCTGAGGATCCTTGTCGCCACCGAGCATGAGGGTGTTAGTCATCCGCGGCATGGTCAAATGCGCATACGACTCGCGCCGCGCGTTGCCCGTGATGGGCATGCCCATCAGGCGCGCGTTCATCATGTCCTGCATGTAGCCGGTGAGGATGCCGTCTTCGATCAGCGTGGTGCACTGGGTGGGGTTGCCTTCGTCGTCGATGTTGAGCGAACCTCGGCGCAGGGGAATGGTGCCATCGTCGACGACGGTCACGCCGGGGGCGGCAACGCGTTCGCCGATGCGGCCGGCGAACGCCGAACTGCCCTTGCGATTGAAGTCGCCTTCCAACCCATGACCAATCGCTTCGTGCAACAGGATGCCAGGCCAGCCGGCGCCGAGGACGACGGTCATGGTTCCGGCGGGTGCGGGGCGCGCATCGAGATTAACGCTGGCCTGATGCACCGCTTGCTTGGCATATTGATCGAGGATGTCGTCGGTGAAATAGCTGTAGTCGAAGCGACCACCGCCGCCGCCACTGCCCTGTTCGCGACGCCCATCCTGCTCGGAGATGACTTGCAGGGACAAGCGCACCAGCGGGCGCACATCAGCGGCCATATGGCCGTCGGAACGGGCGACGTAAATCACTTCGTATTCAGAGGCGAGGCTGGCCATCACCTGAATCACGCGCGGGTCCATGGCGCGGGCTTTTTTCTCCAATCGCTCCAGCAACGTGACCTTGGCTGCATCGTCCAAACTCGCCAGCGGATCGACTGCGTGATAAAGCTGGCGACCATCGGCACGGCGCGCGATGGCAGTCTGCCGTTCCTGGCCAGCGCGCGCAATGGCGCGAGTGGCATCGGCGGCAGCGCCGAGTGCATCGAGGCTGATGTCGTCGGAATAGGCGAATGCGGTTTTTTCGCCCGAGATCGCCCGTACGCCGACGCCCTGGTCGATATTGAAGCTGCCGGATTTGACTTGGCCTTCTTCCAGGCTCCAGCCTTCGGAACGCGAATACTGGAAATACAGATCGGCATAATCGACGTCATGCGTGAGCAAACGTCCAAAAACCGGAGCGAGCATGTCGGCGTCCAGTCCGTTTGGCGTCAGCAGCGTGGCTTCGGCAGAGCGAAAAAGCTGCTCGGCGGATTGAATGGGAACGAAAGCATCGGTGGGGTTCATGGCGGTGTCCTGAATAATGGGGTGCTGATTTAGTGGCTGTTAAGAAATAAGCTGTTCATTTGAAACTTTCTTTTACAGCCACTTATGCAGATGTATTGAAATAACATGAAAACGTTATTTCAATACAGGCGCTTACTTGGTGTTGGCCTCACGCTTGGCCAGGACTCGGCGTTCAACCACGTCGACCTCGATCTGTTTACACGTGATGAAACGGTGCTTGAGCACGGGAAGGCTCTTGCGCAAGCTGGCCTGGTAGGCTGGGTTGATATTGGCAATGGCCACGCCGGAGCCTCGCGACAATCGGTCGAGAACGACGCCCCAAGGGTCAACAATCATGCTGTCGCCATGCGTTTCGCGACCCGATAAATGGTAGCCGCCCTGCGCCGGGGCGATCACGTAGGCCAGGTTTTCAATTGCGCGAGCGCGGATCAGTGTCTCGAAATGCGCGCGTCCGGTGGTGGCGGTAAAGGCCGACGGCACTACGATGATATCGACATCGGGCATGGCGCGATACAACTCGGGAAAGCGCAGGTCATAGCAAATGGACAAGCCGATACGGCCGAACGGGCTGTTGACAACGACAGCCTTGTTTCCCGGCTCGATCAGGCTGGACTCCTGATAGCGCTCATTACCAAGATCCAGACCAAACAAATGAATTTTGTCGTAGCGTGCAACCAGCTTGCCACGCTCGTCATACACCAGACAGCTGTTCCGAACTTTATTTGCGGCACCTGCCTCAAGTGGAATAGACCCACCAATCAGCCATATCTTGTGCTTCTTCGCCATCCGTGACAGGAAATTTTGTATTGGCCCCTGACCTTCAGCCTCGCGTACTTTCACCACATCGGCATCTTTCATCGCCATGATGCAGAAGAATTCGGGGAGCGCAATCAGTTGCGCGCCCGCGTCAACAGCGAGGTCGATCAATTGTTCCGCTTCGGCCAGATTCGCCGACACATTGGGGCCGGACGCCATCTGGATCGCCGCCACCCGGACGGTACCCGCCTGCGCTGCCGTTTTCTTGACCTGTGCGGTTTTAGGACGCGCCACGGTGGATTTGGTCATTTTCTTCGTCGTCATGTCGTTGGTTCCACAATCAGGGCTCTGTCGCCTGAAATTCAGTATTGCCCTTGCTTTTTGACAGTTTTTTCATATCGGGAGTCAGCCACGGCCCGATCACCATGTATTCCTGGCTGATGGCTTCTTCAAATGGATCACGCAGCAACTTCTGCGCTGCCAGCACACCGACGCCGGCAAGTGGACCACCGATCAATGCACCCGCCACCGCGATGCCTTCGGACAACTTCGGGATCACTTTCATCCGTAGCTGAACGGATTCCTGATTGATATCGGCCAAGCCCGACATATTGACCTTGGCTGACGGCCCGCGCATCTTGAAGTCATCGCTATACACCACCCCTCGCGCTATGCGCAAAGTGGCACCGATTTCATCAAAGGCATAGCCTTGGTTGAAGATATCACGGAAATCGAGATTAAGCCGACGCGGCAACGACTGCAGGCTCAACACACCCAGCAGTTTGCCCACACCCGGTTCAAGCTTGAGGAACTGACCATCCCGTGCCCTGAAGTCGAGTTGCCCGGCCAGGGTCGCGAACGAGAAATCGGCGGGTGAACCGGTCCACGTCGCGTTACCCTGAATATCAACGCTGCCACGCTTGAGGGTACCGGGATAGCCAAACCGGGCCAGAAACTTGCCCGCATCCAACACACTCAAAGCCATATCCGCACGGGTTTCACTCACCCCGCCATCCCGCCAAAGGCCACTCATCTTAAACACACTATCGGGATGCGTCATTCGCAGGCTGTCGATGCTCAGTCCTTGTGGCGCACCATGCGCCACGACCTCCAGCCGGCCCATCAACCGCGACTGAAGGCGAAAGTCTTCTACCGTCAGATCGAGAATCGGGAATTCAGCACCCTTCAGGTTGATGGCACTTGCCACACCCGCGTTGGGTACGGCATCCGGGATGGTCAGCACCTTAAAATGCGCAGACGCACGTGCCGGTTGCCCCCTAATGGACTCCGATCCACTACGGGCTGAAGCCCCTGTGGAATCGTATGCGCGGGCTGGACGGTAGGTCAGCACACCATTGAGATGGGTGCCGTTAACCTGGGTGCGAAACAGGCCATTTCGGGCGCGACCCTGAAGACGCACATTCTGAAAACGCCGCCCCATCAAATCAAAAACATCAAAACTCAGATCTATTGAATTCAGCGACAAAGGGGCTTCACCCGTGCTATCGGGAAGCAGTGCCAACCAACCCGAAAAATCCAGCCCCTGACCGTTGCCCGCCAAGCGCAAACCCGGTTCATTCGGGATTGCGGCAGCGCCGCCAAACCGAACTTCGCCACGGACAAAACGGCCGTCCTGGGCGCTACGCCACGCAGCGCCCAGGACGCTTCCAAACTGGATTTCATGTTGTTGGCCATCAACCTGCGGTTGGCTGATAACGGTCAGCGCCAAGGGGCGCTCAGCAGACTTGGCCAATGGCGCCGGCAGCGTAGAAGTCAGCCCGACCAGGTCTGACTCGACCCGTATACGCGCGCCTCCCGGATCCAGATCAATTTGTCCACGCCAGACTGCCTGTCCCGACAGGTGTTTGTTCAAGGTTGCACCCAGCCAGGGTGCCATACCCGCAGCAGTCGCTCGGCCTTGTGCCAGAACTTTCACCTGGTTATTGCTCGTTAACGTATCGATACTGAGCGGCCCACCCAAAAACTGGGCGGTCATATTTTTTGCAGTCAAGCTGTTTCCGGTAAAGCCGAGATCACCGCGTAGCTGATCCACCCGAGGCAGACCGGATAAGAAAAGGCTATCGTTCAGAAACGAAAGCCGTCCAGTCAACGTGGTGTCATGACTATGTCGCAGGGGCACTTGTATCTTCAACGCCAGCCGCGTCTGGCCACTGCCCGACAACTTATCCGTAAAGCCCCGAAGAATTCCCCCGACCGGACTGGAATTCGAAAACCGAATGAAGTCCGGCAGCGGACCGTTGGCCATTCCTTCAATATACAGGTGCTCTTCATGGTGGATTAAATCAGGGATAACGGCTTTAACCGGGGACAAAACCGCGCCATATATGCGTGCCTGACTGGATGTCACTTCCATCGTTTTACCCTGGAAGAGTAATCGCGCTTGTATGCCCTCTATGCGTGGCCATCCCTGCACATAGTCGAGCACGACATCCTTGACCTGCGCATCGATACGAAACACCCCTTTGCCCGCCTCAAATGGGAATTTTTTCACATCACCCTGCAAGATCAGTCGTACATCGTCAGAATAGCCGGACTTGATTCCGTCCTTGAGCCAATTGACCGTTCGATCACCAATTTTCTTGGGTAGATAACGATAAACTGCCGTCCCTTCAGCGTGGGTCAGATGCACGTCCAGATCAACCATTCCGGGCCGGTCGCCAATCAACTCATAACGTCCTTTGGCCGTACCCGTTGCGTCCAAATTGGAAAAGACAGCCGTATCCAGCGTTAACGTCCGGCCACGCGCCGATTTTTTCCATCCTCCCTGTGCGCGTAATGCATTAAGCCCCAAGACCGGATCACGGAACAGATTGGGCAAATTAACCGCCAACTGCCTGGAATCAATTGAAAACGTCCCAGCCCGCTCATCGCCCTCAATTTGGCCCGACAGGTTTTCGATCCCTGGTTGATTATCCCTGGCCGCAACCCCCAAACCGGTAAATCGAGCGGCAACACTGAAATTATCCAAGCTCGGCTCTGCGCCATTCCAGCGAAACCGGAGTCTGTCCAGACTTCCTCGTGCTTGCAGGGCTTGCAAGCGCGTGCGCAACGCTGCGTCCATTGGCAAGCTTGGCAGTACGGATTCCCATCCACTCAATTCAAAAGCCTTGGCAGTAACTTCGTGCGACTTGTCATTCCAGGCCAACCCCACGCTGAACGGGGCACTCAACGCAGACCTCGGGTGCGCAATACGCAGGTCGTCAAAGGCCACATGATGGCCATCCGCACCCTGTTTCCACGTCACCTGCCCCAGCAGTTGCGCCAGCTGCAACGCAGGTAGATTTTCGCCGAGCACAGTTTCGACCCCCCGCAGATTGAACCCCGCATTTACCTGTGTGAGTGCACCGCTTTCAAAATCCAAAGTGACATGTAGCGCCCCTGTAGCCTGTCGCGGTTGATAAGGAACCTCCAGCCAGGGGGCCAGATTGAGGAACGACACGCCCGTGACGCGAGTCTCGATACGCCCGCTCCAGGAGGTGACGTCGTCAGGTTTGCGGGCTGTCCACTTCGCATTAACTACCAATGGCCGCGCCAAACTGGCAGGCGGAGTGGCTGACAATTGCAGTCGATGGCTGAGGAGTGCGTTGGTCAAGTTGAAATCGGCCACGTTTAGTGTCACAGGTGGGGCCTGGCGCACCTCATCCAGCCAGGTCAGCGTGGCCTTGCTCACATGCACCCGACCCTGACGCAACAGCCAATTGACAAACCCGCTGTCGGGCGCAGCCGGGTTGACCGGAATCCCCCCTACATAAAAATGTCCGTCTTTCGCGCGCCGCACCCCCAGGGTCAATCCCTGTAGTTCGATATGGCTGAATCGCGGTTCCAGAAAAAGCAGAGAACGCCAGGAAAAAGTTGCGTTGAGTTCAGGCAAGTACAGCGCTGAACGATCCTGCTGATCGTACAGGCGAACGCCCTGCAGGCGGAACTCAGGCCGCGCCTGCTGCCACACTCCGGACACGGCTTCGAGCGTGACGCGCTGGCCCAGCGCACGTGACATCACCTTCGCCACGGTGTCGCGGTGATCGGCGATATTGGGTAGCACCCAAAAATACATCAAGCCGGCCGCGATCGCAAAACCCAGCGTAGCCAGTGCGGCCAACACACCCAAGCCACGCCCTGCGCGGCGCAATCCTAAAGAAAATACAGTGGAAACGGTCATAAATCAGGAATCTCGGATGCCTTGATTCTATTCGTTAACACACGCTTTGCGGGGCAAACGCTGGGTAAATTCTCCTCTTCACGCGTCAGTAAAACGGTGGATTTGTCGACGGTCGCGCTTGGTGGGGCGGCCTTTGATTGCTGCAGCCGGGTTTTCTGACAACTTGTGCTCACTGGCCTGTTGCTGGCGACGCGCAATACTATCGGGCGCTTCTGCATACAACTGCTGCGCAACCGGTGCCGGGCCACGTTGCATCGACAACGCGCGCACGGTCAGCATCCAGACATAATCGCCCAGCTGAATTTCCAGTCGGTCTTGCGGCCTGATTTCACGCGCCGGTTTAACGCGATCACCATTGAGTTTCACTCGACCCTGCTCGATCGCCTGTGTGGCAAGACTGCGGGTCTTGAAAAACCGAGCGGCCCACAGCCATTTATCTAGCCGCATTTTTTCGGAGGATGGTGTTTCTGTGGGCATTGATGCGCTCCGTGATGGCCAACACTTAAGGGCACCTCTAAAAATTCAGAGTTCGCCCAAATGCAAGGCGCGGGAAAAATTTCGCCGCGCCGCATATGTTTGATATGTAAACAAGCCCGCAAGGGATACCGTCCCCGGTCAGACCGGGGACATAAAATCTTTCCCGCAACGCCGCAGTTGGGATGAAATCTGGATTTTTAGAGGTGCCCTTGAGTCAGTTCGGCGATTGGGGATCTCGGGATAGTGCCGGCACTCCGGATGGTAAACCCCAGCGTACAAGCTTAGATTGCCTGGTGGACGTCGAGTGCAGACGCGCACATTCGGTCCAGTTACTGCGTGGCCGGTACAATGATCGACTTTTTACGCAGAGGAAACTCCATGCCCAAGATTCTCGCTTTGTCCGGCAGTATCCGTCGCGACTCCTGGAACCGCAAACTCATCCAGACCGCAGTGGACGCTGCGCAGGCTGCAGGGGGCGATGTCACCCTGATCGATCTGGCCGATTATCCGCTTCCGCTTTATAACGGAGACCTCGAAGACAAGGACGGTCTGCCTGATAATGCACTGCGCTTGAAAGCGCTGTTCAAGGACCATGACGCCCTGCTGATCGCCAGCCCCGAGTACAACAGCTCAATCCCGCCGCTGCTGAAGAACACCATCGATTGGGTATCACGTGAGTGGCAAGGCGAATCGGGACTGGTGCCGTATCAGAACAAAGTCGCCGCCATCATGGCTGCCTCTCCCGGATCACTGGGTGGCATGCGGATGTTGCCGCACCTGCGCCAGATTCTGAATGCGCTTGGCGTGCTGGTACTGCCCGGACAGTTCTCACTGCCCCATGCCGACCAAGCCTTTGACACAGAAAGCGGCGCGCTGAAATCGCCGGCGCGGCTGCATGACTTGGTGCTGGAACTGGTGAACACCACCGCCGCACTGAAGCGGGCATAAAAAAAACGCCGGTCACTTGGCGCTTTTTTTGTTCGGAACGGCTGCGGTTTTAAGCTAACTTGCGGCGACGCGCCAAGCCCAGTCCCATCAGACCCGCACCGAGTAGAAGCAAGCTGGCGGGTTCAGAGGGTTCCGTCACCACCGTTAAAGTTGGTCAGTCGCTGACGCCATTACCCGGGTTGCCATGGCGATTGGCATCGAGCAGGACGCATTATCGGCATGTGCAATGCCCTCCGGATAGGGAACGCGGAACGTTCATTTTGGACGCTTTGCGGTTAACCAAAATCAAGAAAGCAATGCGGGGCGGCGCAATTGCGACACGAGCCCAAGCAGTCCGATTCCCAGCAGCGCCAG
>JAAFGW010000083.1 GCA_010365175.1 Sulfuriferula multivorans
AGGGCAGATCGTGCTCGGTCGCGAACTTGCCAACCAGGGTGTCTATCCCCCCGTGACCGTACTCCCGTCGCTGTCCCGCTTGATGAAGGACGGCGTCGGCAAGCACTTCACCCGAGAAGATCATCCGAACGTCGCCAGCCAATTGTTCGCCAGCTATGCCAAGGCGTTGGAAGTGCGCGGGCTGGCCGCCATCATCGGCGCCGAGGAACTGGGCGATGCCGACCGCCGATATCTACAGTTCGCCGAAGCGTTCGAGCACCGCTTTATCGGACAAGGCGAGGACGAAGAGCGCAGCGTGCACGAGACACTCAATCTCGCCTGGGACCTGCTCTCCATGCTGCCTGCGGACGCGCTGATCCGGGTGTCCGAAGAAGAGCTGGCGAAGTATCACAAGGGGGTAACGGCGTGAAGGGGAGAGTGGTGAAGGGGGAAGGGTCCGCGCTGCGCGCTCAAGGGGAAAGGGTGCGGGCGACCACCCTTAACCCTTAACCCTTCACTACCGTTTAGCCATGAAAAAACGCCTCTCCGTCCCGCCCACCAAAAGCGCGCTGCTGCAAGTCGGCAGGCAGGCGCGTTTTCTGGAGCAGGGCAGGCAGATGCTCGAGAAAAAGCGCGATCTGCTCACCCGGCTGGTCTACGAACGCCTGGCGCAATACCGCACCTTGCGCGAACAAACCGGGGCGGAACTCGCCGAGGCCTATCACTGGCTGGGTATCGTGCACATGCGCATGGGCGAACAGATGCTGCGTCAGGCCTCGGTGGGCCTCCAGCCGGCAGTAGCGATCAAGGTCGTGGCGCGTTCCAGCGTCGGCGTGGAATATCCCAGCGTGTCGGCCGAGGCCCTGCCGCTGCAGCCGGTGGGGCTGATGTGGACCGACGTCAGCTTCGACGAAGCACGCCTAAGGCTGCGCGACCTCACCGTGACGCTGGCGCGGCTGGGTGAAGCGGAAAACGCGCTATGGCGCCTGCTGGCTGCCAGTCGGAAGACCCAGAAACGCGTCAACGCATTGAAGTACAACATCATTCCGCGCTACCAGGCGACCGTACATTACATCCGCGCCGCGCTGGAAGAGGACGAACGCAACACCCTGTTCCAGATCAAGGTGCTGCGGGCGCGCCAGTCGGTTTGAAGGCTTTTCGTTTGCCCGTAATAAAGGCCTTTGCGCTACTCGCGCCGCTGTTCGTGGCTGGCATGGCTTACGCAGGCTGCTGCATGGATGGCCCGATGGCATTCCAGCCAATTGCCGGTTCCGCCTACGGTCGGGAACACGATGCCGACATCGATATGCAGCCTTTCCTCATTCCCAAGGGTTACCAACAGCGTGTCGTATCGAGCGAACGCGATCTGAATCTGTACGTTGGAGCGGACATGCTCGACATGAATACCGTCAACGAAACGGGCAAGCACGCTGGTCGTTATCTGTATCGCACGCATGAAGTGCGTCCAGGCGTGGTGGGTGACGATCGGAACGCACTTCGTGTCGATGGCGGCAGCGGAGGCGCCCTGTCTGTGGTCGATCTGCACACGGGCGCGGCGCGGGAGTTGGTCGGCCGTACGGACTGGGAGGCGCTCGATGGCCTGGTCTGGACACCTTGGCAAACCCTGCTGTTTGCCGAGGAAGTCGGCAATTCCAGGCGTCCCGACTCGGCTGTCCCACACGCGAAGAGTGGATTGGTATATGAACTCAAGCTCAAACCGGATGATCCATCACGCGTGGAAAGTGTCAGTGTGCGACCCATGCTCGGCGCCTTGTCACACGAGGGAATCGAGATCGACACCCGGGGCCAGGTTTATGTCATCGACGAAATACACAATGGATCCATCTACAAATTCGTGCCGGATCGTTATGGCGATCTTTCCAGTGGCCAGCTCTATGCCTTGAAAGTAAGCAACCCGAACAAGACAGGCGAGGCCGTATGGGTCGCTCTGGACATGCCCGGGATACAGATCAACGCGCGAGATGCCGCTCAGGCAAAGACCGCCACGGAATATTGCCGGCCCGAGGACATTGAACGGATTGGTGCGGTTTTATATGTGGCATTGACCTGCGAAGACGTGGACGATCCGGCCAACAAGCAAGGGCCCGGTGCCATTCTGGCGGTCACGCTGGAAGATCGACCCACCGCGCGGTTTGTCGTAGCGCCCGGCAAAAATGTCGCGGTAGAAGTTCAGCCTGGCTTGGGTAGAGCAGGGGTGAGCGGCTTTACCCACCCGGACAATCTCGCCAGCGGTCCCAACGGCACCTTGTGGATTGCCGAAGACAACGAATGGAGTGATATCTGGGTCTTTGATCCGAATTCAAAGGATGAAAATGGTGATGGTTACCAGGATGGTGTCAGCCTGTTCGCCTCGCTCAAGGACAAGCCCGCCGAAGCCACCGGCATCTATTTCGGGCCGGATTTCAAACCCTTGTTCGTCAATATTCAACATTCCGGTACCGGCAACGACAAAACGCTGGCGATCACCCGGCACAACAGGTAAGTCTCAAGCGGCAAGCTTGATTTTGAGAGACTTAGCCTTGTAAATGTAAAACAAGGTAAAGCTGAATCCCCAACTCGGTCCACAACAAGCTGATTTATATAGAAAACAAATAAAAAAGGATCAGTAAAACATTTAGCCTTCCGGCTACGCTCAGCCTTAAGTAAAACGGCTTGGGGTCGATAGATTCAGTACAGCCTCTTCCCCGAAAGTGTCCTCTTACATGAAATTCACTCTTCCGCGTGTTCTGGCCGGCGTGTTGATGCTGCTGGCAGGCAGCATCTGCCGTGCAGATTTGCCTATGCTGATTCTCAATAACACGAATGAGTCGCCTTTCACTACGACGAATAGCCAGGGCTTTCTGGATGCGGTTGCCGGGGAAGCGTTTCGCCGGGCGGGCGTCAAGCTTCGACTGGTTAAACTCCCGGCAGAGCGTGGGCTGATCAACGCAAACGCCGGCACTGAAGATGGCGACCTGACACGCATTGCCGGTTTGGAGGCGCACTATCCAAACCTGATCCGGGTACCGGAAAAGCTGATCGAATATGAATTTTTAGCCTTCAGTAAAAACCCTACATTGGCTACCAGCCTGGATGTCTTGCGCGCCCGTCCAGTCGGCATTATCCGCGGCTGGAAAATATACGAAAAAATGCTGGCTGGGGCGCCTGCCGTGGTGTCCTCAGACGATTCAGCGCAGATGTTTCGCCAGTTACAGCTGGACCGCATCGATGTTGCACTTTATGAACGCTGGCTTGGCTTGAGTTTGCTCAGGAAGCAGGACATCCAGGGTATATATCCGCTTGAACCCGCCATCGCCAAGCGCGATATGTACATCTACCTGCACAAGCGCCATGCAGCACTGGTCCCCAAAATTGCCGAGGCTTTGCGGGCCATCAAAGCGGAAGGCCTGTACGCCAAGCTCTACAAAGAAAAGGTGCTCTCGCTAGCAGTCACCGCCTCAAAATGAATCGGCATTTTTTTACCCATTCCCTGAAATCGCCGCTGGCACGGCGGCTGATCGTCGCCATGGTGCTGTTTAGTGCGGCCGTGACCCTGGTCACGACAGGATTTCAGTTATACCGTGAATACCAGCGCAACATGGCTGGCATCGAGGCACAGTTTCGTCAGATAGACGGTGTTCATCTACCTTCGCTGACGCAATCCATGTGGGCAGCCAACAATAAGGAAATTAAGCTGCAACTCGAAGGCATCCTGAGCGTACCTAACGTCGTCTACGCATCCGTGGACGATAACGTTGCGTATCTGCTGGAAGCCGGCCAACGCGACGGGAAACGCGTCGTGGAACGCCAGTACACAATGCGTTACATGCATCTGGGTCAGTCTCGGGAAATCGGCACACTGGTTGTGGCCATTTCTCTCGACACCATCTATGCGCAACTTGCGCGCGATGCCATCGATGTTCTTGTGAACAATGCATTGCACACCTTTCTGGTAGCACTTTTCATCTTTATCCTTTTTTATCGCCTGATCGCGCGCCATCTGACCGCAGTGGCCGACCATCTGCGCAGCGCTGATCCTGTTGTGCATGACGCGCCGCTCGCCCTGGCGCGCGTACCCACATCTGTTCCAGACGAACTGGACGTGCTGGTGGAGTCAGTCAATAAAATGCAGGTTAAAACCCGCTCTGCGCTGAAGGCTTTGCAGGACAGCCAAGCCCGTGTTCGCCTGGTGCTGGATTCCACATCCGAGGCTATTTTCGGAACGGATACCAAGGGTATTTGCACCTTTGCCAACCCTGCCAGCCTGCGCATGCTGGGTTATGCCCACGAGAGCGACCTGGTTGGCAAGCCGATCCATGAGCTGATTCACCATACCTATCCCGACGGGCGACATTATCCGGTTGAAGAATGTGTGATACAGGTGGCGACCCGAGCTGGTCGCGAACACCATTGCAACCATGAATACCATTGGCGTGCCGATGGCACCAGCTTCCCGGTGGAATACTGGTCACGGCCGATGTACAAGGATGGCGAGCTGATCGGTGCAGTGGTCGCCTTCAACGACATTACCCAACGCAAGCTGGCTGAAGAAGAGCTTCATCAACTTGCCTACTATGACAATCTGACCGGCCTTCCCAACCGCCAGTTGTTCAATGACCGCCTGCATCAGGCTATCGGCAATGCGAAACGGCGACATCGGATAGTTGCGCTCATGCTGCTGGACCTGGACCGTTTCAAGATCGTTAATGACACTATGGGCCACGAAGCAGGAGACCTCTTGCTGCAGGAGATTTCTAAGCGCCTGAAGCAAAGCGTTCGCGCAAACGACACGGTCGCCCGTCTTGGCGGCGACGAGTTTGCGCTTATCTTCACCGATGTCGAGGAAAGCAGATACATTGGGCAATGTGCCCAGAAGGTGCTGGCGCAGTTTAATGCCCCCATTATTATTGGCGGACGCGAGGTGTTCAGTGGGGCCAGCATTGGCATTGCGCTTTTCCCAACCGACACGGTCGATGCCGATGAGCTCCTGAAATTCGCCGACTCGGCCATGTATCACGCCAAGGAACTGGGCCGCAACAATTACCAGTTCTATTCCCATGAAATGACAGCCAGCGCAAACGAACGGCTGCAATTGGAAACCGATCTGCGCCGCGCCATCGAACACCAGGAATTCTTGCTGCATTACCAACCGTTGGTTGATTCGCGCAGCGGGCAGCCCACCGGTGTGGAAGCCCTGATACGCTGGCGCGACCCATCTGGCAATCTGATCCCGCCATTGAGCTTTATCCCCTTGGCGGAAGACACAGGACTCATCGTACCGATAGGCAAGTGGGTACTGGAAACAGCGTGTGCGCAGTTGAAGCAATGGCAAGATGCAGGGCATCCCACCCTGACCATGTCGGTAAATGTCGCGGCCCGCCAGTTCCGCGATGTGGCTTTCCTTGACACCGTTACCCTGGCTATTCAGGATTCAGGCATACCGCCGCAATCGCTAGAGCTTGAAATTACCGAAAGCATCCTGCTTGAAAATTGCGATGAAACGCTCAACACGCTGAATGCGTTGAAAAAATTGGGGATTACCCTGGCAATCGACGATTTCGGCACCGGCTATTCCTCGCTCAGTTACCTCAAGCGTTTCCCGATCGATCGACTCAAGATCGACCGTTCATTCGTTCGTGACCTGGCCACCGATTCTGATGATCTGGCCATCGTTCGCGCCATCATCGCGCTGGCCCAGGCGATGCGACTGTCGGTTATTGCAGAAGGCGTGGAAACAGAAGATCAATTGGCACTCTTGCAAAGAGAGGAATGTCATGAATACCAAGGCTATTTCTTTGCCCGGCCGATGGATGCAGAAAGCATTTATCATAAATTTCTGCCGGTGCTTCCCACATTGCCGGTTGCCCAGCCTAAACGCGTGAAGAGCAATTAAGCAGGTAGATTGGTTCGAGCAGAGGGAAGGCCGAGTGCCGGGGCTGTGTGACGTCGCTTATGGATGAAACAAATTCCGAACGTTAAGCTGGCTGTATCCAGTCAGCCTGATAGAACAAATCGGCATACTATTGAGACCTGATGTGCCTAACATGGCATCGCTAAACAACACTCGAAATTCTATTCAGTGTGTCCGATAACAGATTGATAATAAATAATATCACCTGTCTGGATGGATAATTCCCTAATACCTATACCAGCGGCCCATCGGCCGACGCAAGAAGCTGTGTTTCCATGGAGAACTCGTCAGACAAAGTGACGCCCTATGAATCTATATCTTGAACCAGGCTGGGTCTTCACCCTACTTGAATTACTGGCTGCGCTATTCGTTTTTGTATTGGGCGTGGTCGTGCTGGCTATTGTTGTCATCTACCTGCTGGATGTGTCGCAAACCAAGCAGGCATTACGGCGGAATTACCCGGTCATTGTTCATTTCCGTTACACCTTCGAACGGCTGGGACAGTTTTTTCGCCAGTATTTTTTCGCGATGGACCGGGAGGAAATGCCATTCAACCGTGCGCAGCGTTCCTGGGTATATCGCGCGGCGAAAAACATCGATAACACGGTCGCTTTTGGATCCACACGAGACTTGCGCCCGGCGGGTAGCGTGCTGTTCGTCAACACGCCTTTCCCCACGCTCAACGAGGACGCGGTCCCTCCACACGCAGTGACGATTGGGCCTGATTGCACGCATCCCTACACCACGTCATCGATATTCAATATTTCTGGCATGAGCTACGGAGCCATCTCAAAACCTGCCGTTCAGGCGCTATCCAAAGGCGCAAATCAGGCGGGTTGCTGGATGAATACAGGGGAGGGTGGTTTGACCCCCATGCATCTGGAAGGAGGTGCCGACATCGTGTTCCAGATTGGTACTGCAAAAAATGGCGTTCGCAATCTGGAGGGCAAGCTCGACGATGTCCGCCTGCGTGACATTGCGGCCCATTCCCAGGTCAAAATGTTCGAGATCAAACTATCGCAGGGCGCCAAACCCGGCAAGGGCGGCATTCTGCCCGGTGCCAAGGTAAGCGCTGAAATTGCAGCTATCCGCAACATCCCGGTGGGTGTGGATGCGATCAGCCCCAACCGACATACCGACATTCGTAACAATGATCAATTGCTCGACAGCATCGCCCATATTCGCACCGTGACGGGCAAGCCTACCGGCATGAAACTGGTGCTCGGTGGTTCTGAGTGGTTAGATGAGCTTTTTGCCACAATCAATCTACGCGGTCACGCCAGTGCGCCAGACTTTATTGCGCTTGATAGCGCCGATGGCGGCACCGGTGCCGCGCCGCAGGCCCTGATCGACGACATGGGCTTACCCTTGCGCGAATCCTTACCCATGCTGGTCGACAAACTTGTCGAATATGGACTACGCGACCGGATCAAAGTGATCGCGGCAGGCAAACTCATTACGCCGGCCGATGTGGCCTGGGCTCTGTGCATGGGGGCCGATTTTGTGAATTCCGCTCGAGGCTTCATGTTCGCACTGGGCTGCATTCAGGCCTTGCAATGCAATCGCAATACCTGTCCAACCGGCATCACCACGCACAATCTCCACTTGCAACGCGGCCTGGTACCTGAAGATAAGGCAGAACGGGTCGCTTTTTATCATCAGAACATCACGTACGAAGTGGGCATGATTGCCCACGCCTGTGGCGTACGCGAGCCACGTGATCTGAATAGACATCATTGCCGGGTGGTTGGGCCTTCAGGTTTGTCGGTCCCGTTGAGCGTCCTGCATAAACACTGAAATGTCACCATCCATCTTCATCATCCGACATGGAAGTACAACTCATGCTCATTTTGGCAGAAGTGCAAGGTAAGGCTAATAAGCTTCGCACTAATACAGCTTCATTTAGCAAACCAGCCAAATACCACATATCCAGGACGATTCAAGTCCAATGAATAATGTTTCCTGCTACGCAGCGCATCGAGTAGGTACCCAATAGATATTGCGGGTCTGGCTTCAATTGCGCTCAATTTGCCCGTCGGTAGATAGTGCGTACGGTACATGCTGGGGCACCATTAACACGCCCTGCGCATTGGGGATGGCCTCAATTTGCATAACCGGGGCTGTCCCGCGCACGCCACCGAAGATGGTGGCAAAAGCCGAGTCAGCTGCATCGCGGCCGGTGCCAAAGCGTACAAACCCCATCGGGATAGCAACGCCCGAAGGATCGAAGATATACCAGCGGTCGCCCAGATACACCTCAACATAAGCATGAAAATCGGTCGGACCCAAGACCGGGGAGGCACCATAGTCGATGCCGGTCACAAAGCGGGCCGGTATGTTGACAGCCCGGCACAGGGCAATCATCAGATGGGCAAAGTCGCGGCACACGCCGACTTCTTCCACCAGGGTGTCGACCGCGCTGGTATTGCCGGTGGAGGAGTTGGATTGGAAGCTGACACGATTCATCACCCAGTCGCGGATTGCCTGAACCCGGCCATAACCTTGCTGCAATTGCCCAAACTCCTTGAACGCCAACCGGTACAGCCGGTCAGATTGGCAATATCGGCTGGGATAGAGGTAGGGCAGCACGGCCCCTGGCAGGTTGGCCACCGCCACTTCGCCAAGTTGCGAAGGCTGCGCAGTGTGATGGTTTAGGTCCACGGTGGCGTCGTAGCGTACCGTCAGCGGTCCGGAAAATGCCTTCAGCCGCAGAAAGCGCGTGTGTGTCACCGGGTCGGTGTACGTATTGGACGGCAGGCTTTGGCTGATATTCAGCGATTCGCTCACTACGGCCTGATGCGGGGTTTGTGCAGCGTGGATGCTGAAAATAAAATCGCAGCCGGGTGGGTCGATTTCGTAATTCAGTTCAATCGAGAATTTGAGTCTGAGCATGTGACACTTTCAGTGGATTTGCGTTGCCAGAATGGCCTGCACAGAGCCATAACGGTAAATGTGGATGTATGGGCATTGAGGGCTTCATAGGCGCGTTACCAACATTCCCGGTGAATGTCCGAAATGGTCTGCGGATTCAACCAGTGTAGGCAACAGATTGGTCAAGTCGACCCGTGGCTTTGAGGCGTTTTGAACATGGAGGCAGATCACCTTGCTCTGAGTTACACGCGTTGCTCATTCGCATTCGGTTTAATCCCGTAGTAAGCATGGATTTCTTTCGCCCAAGACACGTCTGCCATGTTCGGCCACTTGCCCTTATCAAATCCCGGTGCATCCTTAAGGTGATCCTTCTCCACGTTTAGCACAAAACGTTTGTTCTTCGTATCGAGCGTCAACGCGTTCCATGGCACCGCGAAAAGCTTTTCGCCCATACCGAGGAAGCCGCCGAAGGACAACACCGCATAACCCACTTTGCCGGTGCGCATATCCAATATGATTTCCTTGATGTCACCCAGATCTTCTTCTTTATGATTGTAGACGTCGTTTCCAACGAGGGTGTCGGCACCCATCAGGTCAGATCCGAGTCCGTGCCGCATATCTGGTCCGGGTCCACCACGGGTGTTGATTTTGTACATGCCATAGGTATCTAGATCTTCGTAGTTCATGTCCATCTCCGGGCAAAAATGAGGTTATTGGCCTGCTTTAAGGTCAGCCTTGATATCCCCTAAGCTCTTTTGAATCTTGCCGACGTTTTTCTGGACCTCACCCTTAGCTTCCAGGGTCTTGTTGTCGACGATCTTGCCGGTGGCTTGCTTGACCTTACCTTCGGTTTCTTTGGCTAACCCTTTGACTTGACCCTTATTCATGACTCTCTCCTGAAAATTTATTGCGACAATTGACCGGAGCGTCGTATTAGATTTGCGGCGCTCATTTGATAATGATGTGCGCAAGATTGCGCGCGGTCTGTACGGCATCACACATAGATTTGGGTTTTGTCCGGCTAGCGCGCCATGGAACGCAGCAGCGCCCCACCAAACGCCCTTCACCCAATGGCGCCGAGTGGTTGTGACTACGGCTTCCCGTTAGCCTGTTGCGTGCATGCCAATGAAACACTGGTTCAAATGGCAGCGAAAGGCTTAAAAAAATCCACCACAGGGGCGGGCCTTCTGTAATGCGCTGAACTATCTGTTCTTGCGATGGGTAAAGCCGATGCAGAACAGTCCTAGACTAAGCAGGGCGAAGATGATCGAACGCACCGATCCATTCCGCGCGGAACACACCTTGATTACCGCCGACGCGGGCTATCACTCCGAAGCCAACCTCAAGCTGCTACACGAACAAGGTGTGCCTGACCGACAGGCCAACTTGTTGCACGCTAGTGCTTGCCGAGCTTGCCTAGTTCACTTTCCAGTAGGCTCACCATCTTATGAGCAGCGCTGCTTACCGCTTGCTCAATGGTGGGTGCCAGGTCGCTTACTGATATCGGTTCTCGCCCCGCAAGCCGAGCCTCGAGCAAGCATCGCTTATCAATTACGCCTGACTTCGAGGCGCTGTTCTCGTCACTAAGGTGCACTTCTAGCCTGGTAATTTGACCAGCGAAGCGCGCTAGAACACGATTAAGAATTTCCTCGACACTTTGAGCCAAGGCCTCGTGTCCAGAGATGTTTTTGTCTGTATTTATTTGGATATGCATGTTGGTTGTCTCCTGTGATGGTGGGCGTCGTAGGCCTAACAATTAATATACGGACGCCAACGTCGGGTCTGTCAATCTAACTGTGTAACTGAGTCATTTCACTGCAATGCTGAGACCGGGACGCGGTCTTCGCCGAACAGAATCTGGAAGGTTTGCA
>JAAFGW010000084.1 GCA_010365175.1 Sulfuriferula multivorans
GGTTTTGTCGAAACCCTTGCGGATGCATCTGACTTGCCTGCTGCAGAATCCAAGCGCTATTTCGACTTGATGCTGGACCACACCCGGCGCATGCAACATCTGCTGGATGACCTGCTGACGTTGTCGCAGCTTGAAAGCGACAACCACGCACTCAAGGATGACGTGCCAATCAATGTGCATGATCTGGCAGAGGCATTGAAATCCGACGCCGAATCACTGAGCCGTGGCCGGCACAACATTCAATTGAAGCTGGACAGCCAAGCCGGCTTGAAAGGCAATTTGCAGGAAGTCCGCAGCGCGCTGGGTAACCTGGTGTCTAACGCTGTTCGTTACACGCCCGATGGCGGAAAAATCACACTTGCCTGGCGTGAGCAAGGTGATGAAGGCATTTTTTCCGTAGCCGATACGGGGGAGGGCATCGCACCTGAACATATTCCCCGTTTAACTGAGCGGTTTTACCGGGTTGACCGCAGCCGCTCACGCGAAACCGGCGGCACCGGGCTTGGACTTGCGATAGTCAAACATGTGCTCACCCGCCATGGCGCGCGGTTGGACATTCAGTCCATTCCGGGCAAAGGCAGCACCTTCTCGATTGCCTTCCCGGCTCAGCGCATTCAGCGACAGGTCGTGTCAGACAACGGCAAGGTCATTCCTTTTCCGGAACGTGGGCAAGCTGTTGGCTCAGCGTAGCGGTTAGCCGTTCCAGCAGATTCGGTGAGGTGGCATGGGGGGTATTACGTAACCGTACACCCCACACCGGATTGGGAAAATGCGGATCATCCTCGAAGCGTGGAATGACATGCCAATGTAAATGTGGCACCCCATTTCCAAGTGAAGCGAGGTTGATTTTATTGGGCTGCATCACCTTGCGTAATGCTGCCTCGGCAGCGAACACCACGCGCATCAGCTTTTCCTGATCGGTGAATGGAAGGTCGCTCATTTCCTTGATGTGAGCATTCACGATCACGCGAAGAAATCCCGGGTAATCCATCTCGCCGGCCAGAATGACGCGGCAGAATGTGTCCTGCCACAATACCGTCTCGCCTTGCACATCACATAAAGGACAGTCAGCCATGTTCCACTCCATAAAAGACAACGCCCCGCATGATGCGGGGCGTTGTGCCGGGTGGCAAGCCGCGCTTTAGCTGCGGTGACGTGCGCGCCAGCCCACCAGCCCCAGTCCGGCCAACATCATCAGCCACTCGCTGGGTTCCGGCACTGCGGTCACGTTGTAGTCGTTACCGGAAGCAAAGCTCGCTGCGGCGCCTTCGGGTAGGACGATGCCGACGAGATTGGCGCTGTTTGAGAAGTCGAAGGTGGTTGCGCCAGTGCCGTCTTTCGATATCGTGCAGGGAGTGTCGCCAATATCGAACGTACAAGAAGGCTCAAGGCCGTCGCCAACCACCGACACACCCAGACCACTGAGCAGGTAGAACGATTCCCCATAGGTGAAATTGAGCGAGCCTTGCAGCGTGATATTCACGAGTTGGCCTGCACCAGGCGTCAACACAAGATCGTAGGTTGGAAATCCCATCCCCAGATCGCCACCGAGCGGGTCGGACAGGGCCGGGATTGATGGGATTCCACCTGTAGGGGAGGTCGGTGTGCTGCCGAACAAAACCGAAGTGTCGTTGTAAGGCGAGGCCCCAAGCAAATACGTGGCGATGGGGTTCGTCGCATCCATTGGCCAGGAAAGGGGGGCTGCGAGCGTGTTGAAGGTATAGAGGCTGCTGGTCAACTCGCTGGGATGCACGCTGCTGGTTCCCAGGGTATAGGCCAGCCCACCTGCCAAGGCGCCCACATCCACCGTGCCATTCAATTGCACTGTGAACTGTGCCGTGCCAGTTCCAACACCACCATTGATCGTGACTTGGTCATACCAGCCAGAAAAGCCACCTGCACCCAGTACCGTGCTGGGAATAGCACTGGCGCTTGCGTAGGCATGATTGCCTCCCAACGAGGTGCTGGCCGATGCTGTGTAGCCAGTGCCCGCTATCTGCGCAGCTACGCCGGATATGCTGGATACATCCAGCAGCGGGATATAAGACGGATCAGGGTTGAAAAAGTTGGTGCCGATATCGGCTGCGATGGAAACGGTCGCGTAGCTAGGTAAACCTGCCTCCATGCTCATGATTCCATAGAAATTCACATTGCCAGTGGCAGCCAGGACAGGTGAAGTGCAGATAATTAGTGATACAGCCAGCGTGATTGAAGGGGTGCGCATGGGTTTTCCCTTTTCTTGGATCAGTTTATTTAGACTTATCGTTATGTGCTTGTTATGGATCTCCGCGAGCCGCAGGCTAGCACGGCCGGATTCCGGGAGCAATTGCCCCCAGAATCCGGCCGTTTGTGGTGCGTTGGCTTAGAGCAGGACGCGTTCGACGCCGCCGTTACTGACTTGTTCGATATAGCTTTCCATCCAGTCGTCCCCCAGCAGCTTCTTCGCCAGTTCGATCACGATGTAATCCGGCGTGGTACCGGTGTCGTCACTGAAGCGCGAAAGCCCTTGCAGGCAGGACGGGCAGCTGGTGAGCAGCTTGACCGGTTGGCTGCCGGTGCCGAGCGCGGCGACGCCGGCACGGATTTCCTCTTCCTTGCGGAAGCGGATCTGGGTGGAAATATCTGGTCGGGTGACTGCAAGCGTGCCGGATTCGCCACAGCAGCGGTCGGATAGCTTCACCCCATCGCCCAATAGCGCGGTGGCGACTTTCATCGGTGCGTGGGTTTTCATCGGGGTATGGCAGGGGTCGTGGTAGAGGTATTTTTCACCACTCACGTTGTCGAGCTTGACGCCTTTTTCCATCAGGTATTCGTGGATGTCGAGCAAGCGGCAGCCGGGGAAGATTTTCTCGAATTCGTATTTGAGCAGCTGGTCCATGCAGGTGCCGCACGACACGATCACGGTCTTGATGTCGAGGTAGTTGAGCGTGTTGGCGACGCGATGGAACAGTACGCGGTTCTGCGCGGTAATGGCTTCGCCTTTATCGGCTTGGCCGCCTGCGGTTTGTGGGTAGCCGCAGCACAGGTAACCGGGCGGCAATACGGTTTGCGTGCCGAGCTCATACAACATGGCCTGGGTAGCAAGCCCAACTTGCGAGAACAAGCGTTCTGAGCCGCAGCCGGGGAAGTAGAACACGGCGTCGGAATCGTCGGTGAGCTTGGCCGGGTTGCGCAGGATCGGCACGATGGACGAGTCTTCCAGACCCAACAGCGCGCGCGAGGTTTTCTTCGGCAACCCGCCGGGCATCGGTTTGTTGACCAGGTGGATCACCTGCGCCACCAGCGTGGGCTTGCCCAGCGAGGCGGGCGGATTTTTGGTTTGCTGCTGGATCAGGCCCAGGCGCTTGAACAGCGTGTGCCCAATGCGTTGCGCGGCGTAGCCCCATTCGATCAGCGGCTTACGCAGCGCCTTGATGGTGGTGGGATCAGTCGCATTGAGAAAAGCCATCGACGCCCAGGTGCCTGGATTGAATTTCTTTTTGCCCTGTTTGCGCAGCATGTTGCGCATGGCGATCGACACATCGCCGAAGTCGATGTCGACCGGGCAGGGGTTCTTGCACTTGTGGCAGATCGTGCAGTGGTCGGCAACGTCGCTGAATTCGTCGAAGTGTTTCAGTGACACACCGCGCCGGGTTTGCTCTTCGTACAGAAATGCTTCAATCAACAGCGAAGTGGCGAGAATCTTGTTGCGTGGCGAATACAGCAAGTTGGCACGCGGAATATGCGTGTTGCACACCGGTTTGCACTTGCCGCACCGCATGCAGTCCTTGATCGAGTCGGCGATGGCGCCGGTATCCGAGGCTTCGAGAATGATCGACTCGGATTCGAGCAGGCTGAACGAGGGCGTGTAAGCGTTACGCAAATCGGCGCCGGGCAGCAGCTTGCCTTTGTTGAAATGGCTCGCGGGGTCGACTTTTTGCTTGTAGGCCGCAAAGGTGGCTATTACGGCGGGGTCGAGAAATTCCAGCTTGGTTAACCCGATGCCATGCTCGCCCGAAATCACCCCGCCAAGGTCAGTGGCGAGTTTCATGATGCGTGCCACCGCAGCATTGGCAGACTGCAACATGGCGTAATTGTCGGAGTTGACCGGAATATTGGTGTGCACGTTGCCGTCGCCGGCATGCATGTGCAGGGCCACGAATACACGGCTTCTCAACACTTCTTTATGGATGCGGTCGCAGGCTGCGAGCACCTTGGTGTATTCGCGACCAATGAACAACTGGTGTAGTTCACGCCTTACCTCACGCTTCCACGACACGCGAATGTGCTTGTCTCGCAGCGCGGTAAAGATGGAACCGCTTTCGTGTTGCGCGTCGAGGGTGTTTGCGTATCCAAGCCACAGTGCCTTCGCCGCCCCGATTAACGTCAGCGCACGCTGGCGCTTGCCTTCCACCTGTTCCGGATCAGCAACCGTGTCGTCGTCTTCCAGCAGCGGCAAGTGCTCTGCGCTGAAAAACGCGGTCAGCGCATCGAGCAGAGCCAGCTTGTTGGCGATCGACAGTTCGATGTTGATACGTTCGATGCCGTCGGTGTAATCGCCGAGTCGCGGCAGGGGAATCACCACATCCTCATTGATTTTGAAGGCGTTGGTGTGTGCAGCAATCGCTGCAGTGCGGGCGCGATCGAGCCAGAATTTCTTGCGCGCTTCGGGTGACACCGCGACGAAGCCCTCGCCACCGCGCCCGTTGGCAATACGTACGATGTGTGAAGCCACTTCGCCTACCGCGATTTCATTGTCTGATACCACATCGATCAACAACACCATGTTGGGGCGCGTTGTGCGCGGCGCTTTGGTGGCATAACCCACCGCTTTCACATAGCGTGCGTCAAGGTGCTCCAGTCCGGCGAGCAGGATGTCGGGGTGGGCATCGCAGTAATTTTTGATTTCTACAATCGCCGGCGTGGCTTCTGATGCATGGCCAAAGAATTCCAGGCACACCGTTCGGGTGTGTGCGGGCAGCCGGTGCAGAATGAAACGCGCCGACGTGATCAATCCGTCACAGCCTTCTTTCTGGATGCCGGGCAGTCCAGCAAGGAATTTGTCGGTGACGTCCTTGCCGAGACCGGTCTTGCGAAAGCGGGTGCCGGGAATGATGAGGATCTCCGGCGAGCCTTTGGGGGTTTTCCCATCAGCCGCAAACCGCCTGATCTCGAAGGTGGCTGAAGGCGCGTCGTGGATCTTGCCGAGGTTGTGATTGACCCGGCTGACTTCGATCCAGTTAGCGTCAGGCGTCACCATGCGCCATGACACAAGGTTGTCCAGTGCGGTGCCCCACAGCACGGCTTTTTTGCCACCTGCGTTCATTGATACATTGCCGCCGATGGTTGAGGCGTCGGCCGAAGTCGGATCGACTGCAAACACCAGCCCGGCAGCGTCGGCTGCGTCCATCACCCGTTTGGTCACAACACCCGCGCCGCAATGAATGGTGGGCACTTCGAATTCGCAACCGGGCAAATGTCGCATTTCTACCGCACTCAAGGCTTCGAGTTTTTCGGTATTGATGATCGCAGCCTGATCAGTGAGCGGAATTGCGCCGCCGGTATAGCCGGTGCCGCCGCCGCGCGGAATGATAGTCAGATCCAGTTCAATCAGCCCGGCTACCAGTCCGGCCATCTCGGCTTCGGTATCCGGGGTCAGCACCACGAACGGATATTCCACCCGCCAGTCGGTGGCGTCGGTGACATGCGAGACCCGCGCCAAGCCATCAAAACTGATGTTGTCGCGTCGGGTGACCCCGCCCAGACGGCGCAGGATGCGTGCGCGCAGGTTGGTGGTGTCGGCAAACCAGGCTTCGAATTCGCGCACCGCGCGCGATGTCGCGTCGAGCAGTTGGCCCACCAGTTCGTTTCCTTGACGTCGAACTTCGATTTCGTGCAGGCGATGCCGTAGCGCATCGACCAGCATTTTTCGCCGCTTGGGGTTATCGAGCAGATCGTCTTCAAGGTAGGGATTGCGCCGTACGACCCATATGTCACCCAGCACCTCGAACAACATCCGCGCCGAGCGTCCGGTTTTGCGTTCGTCACGCAGAGTGTTGAGCACACCCCACGAATCGGCACCGAGCAGACGGATAACGATTTCCCGGTCGGAAAACGAGGTGTAGTTGTAGGGGATTTCCCGAAGGCGGGCAGTCATGGCAGATGGCACAGCAAAAGATGTATTTTACGGGATGAAGCGGGGTTTCGGGCGCTCTGGCGAATCACAGCGGCCTTCAGCCCCGTGCTGCGTGACTCGATGCGGTAACTTCAGTTTCCCTGGCTCGGGCCGATACCCCATAACGGGCAAACACTTTGCCACGTTTATTCTTTCGGGAGATCGGCTTGCAGATTGGTTTGAGCGTCAAGCTCATGGGCTATGTCATGGCTGGCGTGCTGATTACATCGGCGGGTATCGGCGTGGTGCGCGTCAATAATGAGCGCGGCCCACTGAGCGAGCTGATCGGCAAGGCTGGCCAGAGCGTAGCCAACGCGACGGCATCCGGCGCGGCATCCCTGATCGCTGGTTATGACTATGGCAATCTGGAAATACTGGCTGAAAACGTCTCGCAACAAGTCAACGTCATCCACGTCATGATCCGCAATCAGAGCAAGCGCGTGATGGCTCAGACCACCTCGGAACAAGCCGCCAGTTTTAAACGCTTTGAGTCACCGGTCATGTTCAATGGTGAGGCCATCGGCAGTGTGGCGATCGATGTCTCTACCGATGCGCTGGAAAACGCGCTGAACGCGTTGTATTGGCGTGTTTTCTTCGAACAACTGATTTTTGGCGCGATTCTGGGATTGATCGTTTATTTTTTTACTGCACGCGGGATTGTTTCGCCCATCCGCAATCTGACCATGGCGATGGAAGAAGCTGTGGAAAAAGGGGGGGCATTTGTTTCCCGTGACCTGAAGGTTCGAAGTCGGGACGAAGTCGGGCGACTGGTGACGGTGTTCAATGCCCTGAATAAATCGCTTGCCAGTTATCACCATATGCTGAAGGGCAAGATAGATCTTGCCAACCAGGAGCTTCGCGAGAAAAACAATTTGTTGGGCGGCCGTACCCAAGAGCTGGAGCGTGCGCTGGAGCTGGTGAACACCATGGCCACAACTGACTGGCTGACCGAACTTCCTAACCGCCGTAAATTTGACGAAACCCTATCGCGGATGTTCCACCAGTCCGAGCGTTTTTCGGAAGAAATCACGCTGGTGCTGTTTGATATCGATCGCTTCAAATTGATCAACGACACGTATGGACATGGCGCGGGTGATCAGGTCCTGCGTGACATTGGTACTTTGTTGCGTCTGCATGTCCGCAAATCCGACCTGCCGGCACGCCTGGGCGGTGATGAGTTTGGTGTGCTGCTATATCACACCAGTATCGATCAGGCCGAAATTTTCATCGAGAAGTTGATGGATAGCGTGCGGACGCAAGTATTTGATTACGATGGATTCCAGCTCAAAGTCGGGATCAGTGCGGGGGTCGCGCAATATATCAAGCCTATGACAACGCCTCAGGCGCTCTATCACGCAGCCGATATGGCGCTCTATCAAGCTAAAAAAGAGGGGCGTGGCCGTTACAGTGTGTATTCCGAATCAAAATCACCTCAGGAGTTAGAAACATCATGAAACCGAAACAACTACTTCAGACCGTGTTGGCGGTGATGTGTGCGGGAGCCTTGTTCTTGACTGCGGGAGCAGGTGCAGCGCAAAAAGCCCCCGGAGTCGACGTAACCATGGGCTCGGTTGCCATGGATATACCGGTCGAGATGATCAAGCGCATGAGCGCGCTGACCAACTATTTGGCCCTGAGCACGAACCTCAACATCCGTTTCCGGCCCTCGCCGAGTCTGGGGTCTGCGGTGGAGGACCTGGGAACGGGACAGACGCAAATTGCCTATTTGACGCCGGTGGCCTATATCGAAGCGCGCAAGAAATATGGCGTCATTCCTCTGGTCGCACCCACAACGCAGGGCCGACCCTATTTTGCTCTGGTCATTGGTGTGAAAGCGGGCTCGGGCATCAATACGCCTGCCGAGCTCAAGGGTAAGCGCTTCGCGTTCGGCGATCAAAAAGCGTTGCTGCAACGGGCGGCGGTGGCCTCCATGGGACTGGGGCTTCATGACTTCTCGAATTTTGCCTATCTCAAGCATTATGACAATATTGCCAAGGCCGTACTGGCAGGAGATTTTGACGGCGGCATCCTCAAGGATTCAGTCGCCGAAGGCTTCAAGAGCAAGGGCATCGTGGTGATCGGCAGTACGCCACCGCTCCCGTCATATCTCATTGCCGTGCATCCCGGCATGCCCGTGAGCGTGCGCAATCAACTGCGAGACGCGTTGCTGGCACTCAAAAAAACCACTCCGGAACATGTTGCCACGCTGGAAGCGTTCGATATTGCTTACGATGGCTTTTCGCTGATCGAAGACTCAGCTTATGACCCGGTGCGCATCTTGATCCAGCCGTTCCAGAAATAAACACTATGGGCGCAAGCGTCTGGCGAGGGTCATGACGCCCAGAATCAGGGCGCCTGTGGCGATTCCCATCAGTGCGTCGATCATGAACGGAGTGAGCCAGGCCAGTGCATTACTCAGGATCGGCACTTGCTGTGCAGCGTGTGTGAGGGGTTCAATCAGGCCATGCGTTCCCGGTATGCCGTGGACCAAGATGCCGCCGCCAACCAGAAACATGGCCGCAGTTCCCACGACCGAAAGCGTTTTCATCAAGAAGGGCGCGGTATACAGAATGCCTCGCCCCAGGCTGCGCTGTGCACGGGCAATTCCATCGCCCGTCAGTTGGCTCAAATAGAGCCCGGCGTCGTCGAGTTTGACGATGCCGGCGACTAACCCGTAAACCCCTGCAGTCATCAGAACGGCAATGCTGGCCAGCACCGCAACCTGGACACCAAATGATGCGGCAGCAACGGTCCCCAGGGTGATGACGATGATTTCAGCCGAAAGAATGAAGTCGGTTCGTACTGCGCCTTTTATTTTGTCACGTTCCAGTGTGACAAGATCTACAGCCGGGTCAGCCAGTGCCTGTGTGCGTTCAGCATGATGGGCTTCGTCCTCGTCGGGTACGTGCAGATAGTGATGCGCCAGTTTTTCAAAACCTTCAAAGCACAAAAATGCGCCGCCCAGCATTAATAGGGGCGTAATCGCCCATGGTGCCAGCGCGCTGATGGCCAGCGCAGTGGGCACCAGAATCAGCTTGTTTTTGAATGATCCCTTGGCGACTGCCCATACCACCGGCAGCTCGCGGTCAGCTTTGACACCGGTAACTTGTTGGGCATTCAAAGCCAGGTCATCACCGAGGACGCCAGTGGTTTTTTTGGCGGCGATCTTGGTCATCACCGACACGTCATCAAGGATGGTGGCGATGTCGTCGAGTAAGGTGAGCAGGCTGGCTCCGGCCATGGTGACTTTCGTCTCAGTCGCCGAGCGGGATCTGAGCGGCTTTATCGGCCGCGGCAAAATCGAGCATTTTCTGGATCGACAACTGGGCGCGGGCGCGGATCGATTCCTCAATGTGGATTTCGTTGCCGCCGTTTTCCAGCATGGCCGCGAGCTTTCTAAGACCATTCATCGCCATCCACGGGCAGTGTGCACACGAAGTGCAGGTGGCGCCTTCGCCTGCAGTCGGCGCTTCGAGCAGGATTTTGCCGGGTGCGGCAGCGCGCATCTTGTGGAAAATACCGTTGTCGGTGGCGACGATGAACTCGGGGTTGGGCAGTGTGCGTACTGCGTCGATCAGCTGTGTGGTCGACCCGACGACATCGGCCAGTGCAATCACCGCGTGTGGAGACTCAGGGTGAACCAGAACCGCGGCCTCGGGGTGTTCGGCATGCAGTTTTTTCAGCGCTTCGGCCTTGAAGGCTTCGTGCACCACACAGGAACCTTCCCACAACAGCATGTCGGCGCCGCTGATTCGCTGTACGTAATCGCCCAGATGGCGGTCCGGTGCCCACAGCAGTTTGTGCCCCTGCTGATGCAGGTGCTTGATGATCTTGACGGCGATACCGGAAGTGACGACCCAGTCGGCGCGTGCCTTCACCGCCGCGCTGGTGTTGGCGTAGACAACTGAAAGGCGATCCGGGTGGGCGTCGCAGAAGGCGGCGAACGCATCGGCCGGACAGGCCAGATCGAGCGAGCAGTCGGCATTCAGGTCCGGCATGATGACGCGCTTTTCCGGGTTCAGGATTTTTGCAGTTTCGCCCATGAACTTGACCCCGGCGACGATCAGCGTCTTGGCCGGGTGCGCATGACCGAAGCGCGCCATCTCCAGCGAGTCCGAGACGCAACCCCCGGTTTCTTCGGCCAGATCCTGCAAGTCAGCCGACGTGTAGTAATGCGCAACAAGCACCGCGTCTTGCTGTTTCATCAGCATTTTGATATGTGCTTTCAGTGTCGCTCGCTCGTCGTCAGAGAGAACTTCCTCCACCATCGGCGGCGGCTGGATCACGGGTTTGACTGCAACGGGGAATACAAGACTCATCGGTGTAAGAAAGGGCTGAGCGCAGAAAACACGAGTATAGCCGGGTGCCGCAGGCGTTATCACTTGCTTGTACTCGGGTTTTCTGG
>JAAFGW010000085.1 GCA_010365175.1 Sulfuriferula multivorans
AGAGGCCTTATCGCTTTCTGCATATGAAGCCATTGCCCAGCACCTGACATCCCTTTAAGCCAAGCCGTTAGCCCGATGAAACCACCCTATACGCGTCGCACCCCGATCCCTTTCCTCCCACTCGCCCTGCTTTTTTTGACGATTGCGAGTCTTACGCGACTGGTATTGACCCTTCATGCCGGCCTCGACAAAGTGCCCCTCACCCTGTGGCCGGGCCTGTTCCTGCACGGACTGGGTTTCGATTTTGTTGCCCTGTCCTGGATTCTCGCCCTCATGCTGATGTGGGCCGCCATCTGGCCCGTACGCTGGCGCGACACACGCTGGCAAGGCGGGGTGCGCCTGGTGATTTTCTTTGTGTTGGCGGTGAGTTTCATATTCATCGCGCTATCGGAATGGACGTTCTGGGAAGAGTTTGAAACCCGTTTCAACTTTATCGCCGTCGACTATCTGGTTTACACGCATGAGGTCATCGGCAACATACTCGAATCGTATTCAGTACCGGCGCTGCTGACAGCGGTGTTTGTATTGGCACTGGTACTGACCTGGCTGTTTCGTCATCCCATTCGCCGTGCGCCCTCACCCGCACCCCAGGCGGGCTGGAGGGTCATGTATGCCGTGCTGGCATTGCTCCTCCCATGGAGCACCCTGCATCTGAGCGACATCGATCAGATGGAATTTTCTCAAAATGCCTACGCCAATGAACTCTCTGGCAACGGCTTGATGACCTTCTTCGCTGCGTATCAACGTAACGAACTCGACTATGAACGCTTTTATGCCACGATACCGCCCGCCAAAGCGAATAGCATCCTGCGTGCGTTAGGCGTCAACGCGATGCGCCCCGCGGGCTTGCAGCAGGCGAACGTTCTCAAACCCGCAACTGATCACGCCCAAAGCACACCCTTTAAGCATGCGCCGCGCAATGTGGTGCTGATTTCGGTAGAAAGTCTTTCGGCCAGCTATCTCGGCAGCCTTGGCAATCAAACCGGTTTAACGCCCAGGCTGGACGCATTGGCGAAAGAAGGCGTTTTATTCACCCAGCTCTATGCCACCGGCACCAGAACCGTTCGCGGGCTCGATGCCCTGTCTCTGGGAACGCCGCCCATACCCGGACAGGCTATCGTCAGACGTCCAGGCGACGAACATTTGGCAACCATAGGTGAAATCCTGCATCGCAAGGGGTTTGAAACCTTGTTTCTGTATGGGGGATATGGCTACTTCGACAATATGAACGCCTATTTTTCCAGCAATAATTATCGGGTCGTAGATCGAACCGATTTCCCGAAAGCCTCAGTCGGATTTGCCAATGTGTGGGGCGTGGCGGACGAATTCCTGTTCGACAACAGTCTTGTTCAGTTTGACCGCATTCATGCCGCTGGCAAGCCATTCATGGCCCAGATCATGACGACCTCCAATCACCGTCCCTTTACCTATCCAGAAGGACGTATCGACATACCTTCACCGGGGCACCGCGAAGGGGGCATCAAATATACCGATTACGCAATCGGCGACTTCATTGAGAAGGCACGCAAAAAACCCTGGTTTGCAAACACCTTGTTTATCATTGTTGCCGACCACTGCGCCTCTGCTGCGGGACGCACCAAGCTTCCCGTGCCCGGTTATCACATCCCGATGATTTTTTATGCTCCCGCCCTGCTTGCGGCTGGTGAAGATGCGCGTTTGACCAGCCAGATCGATATCCCCCCCACGCTGCTGGACGTCCTGAACATACCGGGTGATGACCGGTTTTTTGGTGAATCCGTGTATAAACAGCGCGCGGAAAACCGCCGTGCTTTCATCAGCAATTATCAGGAGCTGGGGTATTTGAAAGCCGGAAAGCTAACCGTGCTCGGCCCTAAACAGCATGTCGAGACTTACCAGATTGATCCGAAGGACGGCAGCGCTACCCTGACCGCCCTCGATTCACGTTTGCGTGACGAAGCCGTGGCGTATTACCAGACTGCTTCCATCGCCTATAAAAATGGCTCACTTAAAATGGACCCTGTGATCGCGCCTTGAGTCAGCGCGTTCACAGCAGGTGTACCTGAGGCCATTTAGCTGAGCACACCTCGGCTGATCCCTGCGCGGCCAACATCAACCAGGGCTAGCCCAGCAGAAAAGCACACCGAACTTCAGGGTCTACCATCGGATTTGTGGATGACGGCCGCCAGTTGAAAGCGTAGCGAAGCTGGCCCCTGTCTCAAGACTCATCAGAAAAGTCCGATATAGCCATAGCGCCATGGGGCCCTTGCTATGAAAACACCGTCTTCACCTCCGCCATCTGCCTGCATGCCGGGCTTTGAGCCCGAAATCGAACGCGAACTGCTGCGTGCTTATATCGACAGCGCCAACGACGGCATTTTTGTCGTGTGCGACGAGATGAAATTTCATGTAGCCAATCCGCTCCTGTCGACCTGGCTTGGTTTCAGCGAAGCCGAATTGACTGCGCACGGACAGCGGGTGCCCATTACCGATCTATTTGGCCTGGCGGAGAGCGAAGCGCTGTTCCGCGAACATTTCCACTCCGCCCTCCATTGGCAGACAGTACGTTTCGAAGCAGAAATCCATCCGCCACGCGGTGAGTCACGCTGGCTGGAAATCAGCATGAACCGCGTGCACCTGGAAGTCGGCGAACTGGTGATCGGCATCCTGCGCGACATCACCGATCGCAGAGTACTGCAAACAGCGTTGCAACACCGCGCCAGCCATGACGATCTGACTGGTCTGACCAACCGGAGCGAATTCCAGAATCGCCTGCATGCGCTAGTTGGTTCGCTGCAGACCGATCGTGGCCCCCATGCCATGGCCTATATCGACCTTGACCAATTCAAGCTGGTCAACGATACCTGTGGCCATCTGGCTGGAGATGAGTTGTTGCGCCAGTTGGGCGCACACCTGAAACAGCAGGTCAGGCGTCGCGATGTGATCGCGCGTCTGGGGGGAGACGAATTCGGTCTGCTGCTGCATGACCTGTCCATTGAAGAGGCCACGCGGCTGGCGGAATCGCTGTGCGAGACCATAGCCGGCTACCGCTTCGTCTGGAATGGCCGCAGTTTCGAGATCACGGCCAGCGTCGGGCTGTGTGCAATCAGCGACGACACCCTCTCGGCAGAAGACGTGATGAGTTCGGCCGATGCGGCCTGTTATGTCGCCAAGGATCAGGGACGCAACCGCACGCAATTGTATTTAAGCGGTGCAGCCTGCCTGGGCAAGCGCCAGGAAATGCAATGGGTATCCCGGCTACATAAGGCGCTGGACGAGAACCGCTTTCAAATGTGGCGCCAGCACATCCTCGATCTGGGAAACGATGCAGCCAATCGTGCCGGACACTTCGAAGTGTTGCTGCGGCTCATTGACGAAAATGGCGCGATTATTGCGCCCGGACAGTTTTTCCCGGCGGCTGAACGCTATGGGCTGATGCCGGCCATCGACCGCTGGGTCATTCAGCACCTGCTACTGAGCGACCGATCCGGGCAGATGCGTACCGAAATGGCGCGCCTGTCGGCCAGCCATTGCGCCATCAACCTCTCCGGCGCCAGCCTCAATGACGATAAATTTCTGGGGTTTCTGGAAGACACGTTGCGTCAGACGACGCTCGCCGGAAATGCGTTGTGCTTCGAAATCACCGAAACCGTGGCGGTCAACAATTTCGGCCGGATTCGCGAAGTGATGCAGACCTTCAAACAGTTCGGCTGTCAGTTTGCACTGGATGACTTCGGCAGCGGCATGTCATCGTTCAGCTACCTCAAGAACCTGCCAGTGGATTATCTCAAGATCGATGGTTCGCTGGTACAGCATATCGTTGAAGATGCCGCAGATTTCGCCATGGTCGAGGCCATCAACAACGTCGGCCACGTTTTGGGGTTAAAAACCGTCGCTGAATTTGTCGAATCCGAGGCGACCTTGCAACGGCTGCGCGACATTGGGGTCGACTATGCCCAGGGGTTTGCCATCCATCGGCCTGAGCCTTTGTTCACCGAGAATAGCGCATAGCCCGAATACCCGGACAAGGCGCCAAATTCAGCCTGCCAGGAAGGGATAGTCGGTATACCCCTTCTCTTCGCCTGAGTAGAGCGTGTCGTAATCGAGCGCATTCAGCGGCGCCCCGCGGCGCAAGCGCTCGACCAGATCCGGGTTGGCCAACAGCAGCCGACCGAATGCGATTGCATCGGCAGCACCCGATGTCACAGCCTGCTGCGCCGTCTCAAAATCATAACCATTGTTTCGAATCAGATTGCCCGTATACAGGGTTCGCAGCCTATCGTAGTCAAATGGAATCCATTGTTCCCTGGGGGCGCCGCCGGTTCCCTGCAACAGGTCCAGAAACGCCAGTTTCAACGGGTTAAGCTGACCCACCACATACTCGAAGGTGTCCTGCGGATTTTCGTCGCTGATGTCGTTGAACGGAGTCACCGGAGACAGCCGCAGGCCGACACGGTCATGGCCGATGGCTTTGCATACTGCCTCCAGTACTTCCAGCAGCAGGCGCGCGCGGTTTTCCTTGCTGCCACCATAGGCATCGTTGCGCTGGTTGGTGGACGTGCGTAGAAACTGGTCCAGCAGATAGCCGTTTCCGGCATGGATCTCGACGCCATCAAAACCGGCATCCATTGCATGGCGCGCTGCCTGCGCATAGCTTTCGACCACGCCGGGGATTTCCGAAAGCAGAAGCGCACGCGGCGTCACATAGTCTTTCATCGTCTGCCCGGTGAACACCTGTCCGGCCGGGCGAATCGCCGAGGGTGCCACCGGCAGAATGCCGCCGGGTTGCAGATCGGGATGCGAAATCCGTCCCACGTGCCACAGCTGAACGGCTATCTTGCCACCCGCACCATGTACGGCATCCGTCACGGGTTTCCAGCCCTCGACCTGCTCGGGCGTATGAATGCCGGGGGTGCGCGGATAGCCGTGGCCTTCTGCGCAAATCGGTGTGGCCTCGGTGAGGATCAACCCGGCCGATGCACGCTGACGATAGTATTCAGCCATCAGAGGAGTCGGCACATTGCCAACGCCGGCGCGGTTGCGCGTCAGCGAAGACATCACAATGCGATTGGCAAGATCGAGGGTGCCAAAACGGGCAGGTGAGAACAGATCAGTCACGTTGGATTCCTTGGAATGCGCCATGCAGGCATGATGGCAAATGGACTTGACATACCTTGAGGTTGAATTCGAAAACTCAAGCCCAAAGTCTGAAAGCCTTAACCCAGGCTGCTTTCGCCTGCCAATGAGAAATCAGCATTGCCTTGCAGGCCCGAAGCTTGTGACAATCGCACACGCGGTCAACAACTGACCCTACACCCAGGAACGAATCATGATCGACAATCAGGAACGCTTTGAACACACCCTGGCACAGTTCGATGCTGCCAATGCCCAAGACCCTCACCAGGACGAAGGTCAGCCGAAAGAACTCCTTTATGGTCAGCGCATGTCGAACATGATCGGCCGCTTTGCGCCGGACGCGTCCGAAGCCTCACAGCTGGCCGTGCGCGCCCAGCACATCCAACGCTGGACAGTGCCGCGCAACAGCTACCCGATGACCAAAGAAGGCTATCACGCGTGGCGCACCGGACTGTATATCTTTCACGCCGACACCGCCGGCGAGCTGATGCGCGAGGCCGGCTATGACGACACCATGATTGAACGCGTCAAGAAAGCAGTGGGCAAGCGCGGCATCAAGGTCAACCCGGAATCGCAACTGCTGGAAGACATCGCCAACCTCGTCTTCATTGAGCATTACCTGCTGGCCTTCGCCAACAGCAAACCCGATTACGATGAAGAAAAATGGCTGGAAATCATCCGCCGGACGTGGGGAAAGATGTCGAAGAACGCCCAGACCTTTGCACTGTCCGGAAAAATAAAATTGCCGGAAGCCCTGGTGCCGCTCATTACCAAGGCAATCAGTTAATTGTTCTGATTGAATAACGTCGTATTCGACAGCCCAGCATTCATACGGGCCAGGACAACGACAATTTTTGGCGGGATCATCTAATAGTCGTAAACAAGGCACATGGAATCCCGTGCCTATGCACAGACAGCACTAATAAAGCCGTAAATAGATTCTTTCCTTTGGCCCCAGCCACAGCCGATCCCGAATGGCAGCTATCAACGTTGGTACGGACGATGAGCAGGTTAAGAGCTTATTTCCGCTTCTCGGCCTTTGCCGCCGTCGGCCCAGTCAGGAAAATGTATTCACTCCAGACGCCTGAGCGGTCAGATGCCAGTCAGTCACGTCAAACGTCTGATTCTTGGTTGGAGAACGCGTACTCTCGACCCACAATGGAAGTTCATACAGGTTGAGGCGTTCATCTGTTTAGCAGCGGTCAGCCGCCACCTGTAAACGAATTCCCTATGGTTTTGGCTCTTAATGGAATAAATTTCCCCGCAGCAAAAACAATCGGTCCTGAGCCCATTTTTTGAACGAGCGTGCAATTCAAAACGGTATCTGACCGCATTGCTTAACGCCAGCAACGAACCCGTTAACAGAAGGCGAAGCGCGATTCAGGCCGCTATGGCAACTTGCAATATGGCTTGTGGCAGCAAATCGGAATCCCCAAGATGCCGGGTCAGGCTGACCTTGATCTGGGGATGCGCTGACTGAAACGCCTGAAGGGCTTCCGGGATATCGTTCACCACATGGGTTCCGGCGGCCAGAAAATAGGGGAACACCACAATCTCGCTAGCGCCCTTGGCCAGACAGGCTGCCAAACCCTCGGGAATGGAGGGCTGCGCCAGTTCCAGAAAAGCGGTTTCCACTCCGGAGAATCCAGGTGGGTTGATCGCATTCAGGCGATGGGTCAGTTGACGAACCTCGTCGTTGGATGCTGCGCGACGGCTGCCATGGGCAATCAGTAACAGTGTTTTCATGGATGCTTCCTTAAGGTTGAGATGAAGTGTTTTGCGTCATGCAATCGACTAGAACGTTCTTCTGATCTGGCTGGTTATTCCGGGAGGTGGGTATGCGGCGTTCTCACAAATGCCTGCCGATCAAACCCAAGTGCGCTTGCCCGAGCCAACAAGCGCTGTAATGTCGGGTCTTCGAGCTGCGGCTGCCGCGCCAGCACCCAGGCATATTGACGACCCGGTTCACCAATCAGCACCCAGCGATAATCCGGGTCAAGTTCCAGGATCCAGTAGTCGCCATAAAAGGGTCGAAAAAAACTCACCCGCAACTTTGCACCGTGACTTCCTTCGACCACCTTGGCAAGCCCATTGGCCTGCTCGAACGTGCCACTAGCTGTTCGGCACTGGTTCACCACGGATACCACGCCGGCATTCGGACGATAGACCGCCTGAGTGTCCGATACGCACATCGATTGAAAACGGTTGGGCAAGCGGACAATCTCATACCAGGTGCCGTAATAGCGATCCAAGTCAACCGATTGAACAGTCGGGAGCGGCGGAGCAGGCGTTGCGCAGGCTGCCACTAATGCCACAGCAAACAGCGCGCTCAAAACAGGAAATACGGTCATTTTGGGGTTGCCGGTAAGCTGATCACACTGGCTGAAACGGGTTCGTAGCCGTGTTGGGTTCGCCATTTTGCGAGGCAATCATACAAACCCTGGAACTCGGGCATCAGACAGACCCCATCGATGGGTTTGCGGATTGCCTTGACACCGTAGCCACCTGCCCACAGTTCAATGCCAGCAGGCAGCATCTGCCGCAGGTCACGCAATCCCTGTGCCGAAAGGGTGGGCGAATAGGCGCTGCTGAACGACAGGCACACGGCATCAACCTGTTTGAGTTGCGCAGCGCGCACGATTTCATCGATGGGAGTTTGCGGGCCCAGCAGCACCGGGCAGACGTCTTCCACCACCATCAGGGCTTCCACCATCAGCAGCCCCAATGTGTGTTCCTCGCCGGACAAGGTCGTGAGCAGCAAACGCGGGCTGCCCTGCTGCGGCGACATATTGGCCAGCACGCTGCGGAACATTTTTTCCAGATGCTGCGAGAACAGATGCTCCTCGAATATACCGATTTCATTGCGTGACCAGGCTTCACCCACGCGGGTAATCAGAGGCGCAACGATGTCCAGGACAAAACTCGCCAAACCCAGCTTGCCCATCTCGCGATAAAACTGCCGTTGCAGGGCTTCGCTGTCGTGGGTTTCAACCAGATGCATCCAGTTATCGAGGTGTTGCACGTTAGGGGAGGCCAATACGCCAGGACGGGCTTCGTCGAGCGCTGCCAAGGCCGCATCATCTAGCGCCAGCAGCTTGCCAGGACGATACCCGCGATCCATCAGACGCTTGATTTGCGTCAGTCGTTGCACCTGCATCGGTGCATAAAGGCGCTCGCCATTGGCATCTCGCTCGGGGGTCGGAAAACCATAGCGCCGTTCCCAAACGCGCAAGGTGTCCTTGGACAAACCGGTTTCGCGCTCAACCGATGAAATCGGCAGTCCCGGGACGAATGGCATGGCTTCAGTAATCATTTTGTCCTAGACAATGTGTTGACATATGAAAATAATTAGCCTAATTTAAGCACATGTCCAGCTTTTGACCAAGACAAAATGCGGAAAACCTCTCAATTACTCGTCTCGTTAGCCGGTTTGGCTGTGGTGGTGCTGATCGGCAATCCTGCAACGGTTGCCCGTACCCCGGCATCACCACAAACGGGTTGCACTATCGCCACAGCAACCGAACCGGCCGAGTACTGGTTCTTTTACACGCTGGACGCATCGAATCCGTCTCTAGTCGACCCGCGTTCCCGCGCGGCCACCTGTCCTGCCTGCAAGGTAACCCGCACATGAACACACTCCTTTTTATCGCAACGCTGCTGCTGACCGCCGGCGTGAACGCTGCACCCGCCTGCCCGCCGCTGCTCAACTTCAGCCTCATGGATATCGATGGCGCAAACCGCAACCTGTGCACATATGCCGGCAAGGTGGTGCTGGTGGTGAACACCGCCAGCCAGTGCGGTTACACCGGCCAGTACAAGGGCTTGCAGGCATTGTCCGACCAATACGGGCCGCAGGGCCTGGTGGTGCTGGGGTTGCCGGCCAACGACTTTGGTGGGCAGGAGCCAGGCAGCAACGCCACCATCAAGAATTTCTGCGAAGTCGGCTATCAGGTTGATTTCGCGCTGTTCGCCAAGACCGGCGTGACAGCGGCCAATGCCAACCCGCTGCACGAAGCACTGGCCAAGGCCACCGGCGAGCGGCCGCGCTGGAATTTCCACAAATACCTGATCGATCGCAGCGGCACGCACGCGCTGTCGTTCGCCAGTCAGGTCGATCCGCAATCGAAAGAAATGATTCAGGCCATTGAGTCCCTGCTCAAGGCCAAACCGGGCCATTCCAAATACTCAGAGGCGGGAAAATAAAATGCGCATCGCTGTCGTTGGATCGGGGATATCGGGTCTATCAGCCGCCTGGCTGCTGAGCCAGCGCCACCAAGTCACGCTGTTCGAGGCGGAGAACCGTCTCGGCGGCCATACCCACACGGTGGACCTCAAGCTGGACGGCAAGACGTTCCCGGTCGATACCGGGTTTCTGGTATTCAACCATCGCACCTATCCCGAACTCACCCGGCTGTTCGCCACCCTGGGAGTGGAAACCGTCGCCAGCGAAATGTCGTTCAGCGTGCGGCTCGACCAGCCCGATCTGGAATGGGCGGGCAACTCGCTCGGCACCGTTTTTGGCCAGCGTGCCAATCTCGCGCGGCCTGCGTTCTGGCACATGCTGCGCGATATCCTGCGCTTCAATCGCGAAGTGGTGCGCGAACCGGCGCGCGCCAGCAGCATGGCGCTGGGCGACTACCTCAAGGCGCGTGGCTACGGCAAGCCTTTCATCGAGTGGTATCTGCTGCCTATGGCTGCCGCTATCTGGTCTTGCCCGGCAGCTCAGATGCTGGGGTTTCCGCTGTCGTCCTTCGTCACCTTCTGCCACAACCATGGTCTGCTGCAGGTGACGAACCGGCCGCAATGGCGCACCGTCAAGGGCGGCGGGAGAGAATACGTAAAAAAGCTGGCATCTGCCATTGGCGACATTCATCTCGGCCAACCGGTGAAGTCGCTGCGCCCGCGCGGCGACAAGGTCGAACTGGTGAGCGGCAGCGTGTCGGGACTGTACGACCAGGTGGTGTTGGCCTGCCACAGCGACCAGTCGAGCGACATTCTGGCGCACCACTATCCGGCCCAATCCAAGCTGTTGCGGCACATACCCTACCAGCCGAACCGCGCTGTGCTGCACAGTGATGCCAGCATGCTGCCGCGCCGCAAGAACCTGTGGGCGGCGTGGAACTACCAGTCAGGCCACAGCAAACTGAGCGAGCGACCGGTCGCGGTGCATTACCTGATCAACCGCCTGCAACCGCTGCCAACCGACACGCCCGTGATCGTTTCGCTCAATCCGCTGCAGGAACCCGATCCGGCAATGGTGCATGGCGAATTTCATTACAGCCATCCGGTGTTCAGCCACCAGGCCGTTGGCATCCAGCGCCAGATCGCGGCAGCCAATGGCTTCGACGGCATCTGGCTGGCGGGTGCCTGGCTCGG
>JAAFGW010000086.1 GCA_010365175.1 Sulfuriferula multivorans
TCGCCAACTGGCTGCACCATGGCGTGGTCAGTGAAACCCAGGTGATGGAAAGCCTTAAGCGCATGGCCCGGCTGGTGGACCAGCAGAATGCCGGTGACCCCAACTACATCAACCTGGCTCCGCACTTCATTAGCCTCGCCTTCCAGGCCGCGCAAGACATGATTTTCCATGGCCGGCGCGTGCCCAACGGCTACACCGAGCCGACCCTGCATCGGCGACGCCGCGAGTTCAAGGCTGCATTGCGCAGCGATTAACACGGCGCTGGCTCGCGCCAGCTTTCTAATCCAGCTTGAGCTGATGCTTGATGCCGAGACGTTGGGGCGGAACACTAAGTGTTACCACGCAAACCCCCAAACCGTACGCTGGTTGAATTTCTTCAGCAGACCTCTTCTTCGGGACTGACAGCCTCTTCCTTCATGGCGAAGCCAACGTATAACGCGGCGATCAGATCACTCTGGGTCACCATGCCTACCAGCCGACCACTCGAATCGACCACGGGGATATGGTGCAAGCCCTTGTCTGACAAGGAAGGGATCAGTTCGACAATGTGCATGTCTGTACGCACGGTCGCCACGGGTGTAGCCATGATTTGCCCGATGACTTCGGGTTTTGTAGCGTCGGTGCCTGGCGTGCGACGTATGAATTTGAGCAACTTGTCGTTGAACGTTTCGTAGGTTTTCAGGTTGGCGCGTTTGAGAAAGTCCACCAAAGTGACGATACCGATCACGTGACTGAATGCATCCACCACGGGGATCGCCTTGACACGGTGGAAACGCAGCCGTGCCCAGACTTCCTCCAGTTCCGTGCCGTATTCAGCCGTGACCAGATCGCGCGACATGATATCTCCACAGGTGATGTTGCCCATTTTGCGGCGAAAGGCATGGACGCCTGCCCGGTCGTAAACCTGAACCAGATCGTCCTCGCTGATATCCAGGTAGATATCCAGGCCTCGCAGGGCATCGCGCAAATCATCGCGGTTCAGACCCACCCGGCTAAGTGGTGTCAGGTCTTTATGGTGGTGCTTGCGATCTATCCTGGAAACGGGCCGCGCAGGATAGCGATGGCCCGGTAACAGGTTATTGATGAGTAAAGCCGCAACCAGAAGTAGCAGCAGATTAAGCCCGACCGGGGCCAGCATGAACCCATAGCCTTCAGCGCGGATGCTCTCTCCTCCCAGCACTACAATCAGCGCGACCGCACCGCCAGGCGGATGCAGGCTGTGTGTGAGATGCATGACAAGTATGGATAGTGCAACGGCGACAGCCCCGGCAATCCAGAGATCCGGGATGAGACTGGCGCTGGTAATGCCTATGAAAACTGAAATGAGCGTCCCCCCCACCACTGGCCATGGCTGTGCCAGAGGGCTGTGTGGCGTGGCAAACAACAACACAGCCGAAGCGCCCATGGAAGCGACTAACGCCACCATGCCTACGCCCACCATATACAGACTGCTCAGGTAGCCCACCGCAAGGATGGCAGCCAAGGCAGCAAGGGAAGAACGGAATTGCTCACCGAGGCTGAGCGGAGTAGTGCTCGAAACCAGATAGGGACGAAGTTTCTGTAATTTTTTGAGGCTAAAGGTGGACCGCATATTTCTTCCAGCATGAACCGAGATTGTTCATATATCCGCCTAGGGTCAAAGGGTGCACCGAGCTCTGTGCGCAAGAGCCGAGGGTCTTGAGTATTGCCATCCCCTGTCTAACTGAAGATCTGGAAAATCTTAGCGTCGGACCCGATGCTTTCAACAGCGGATTCCGCCTGCGCTTTGAGTTGGTCTTGAAAGACGATGGAAAGATTGAAGCCCCAGCATTTTGTGAACCCTCAAAAACGAGCCTAATCATAAGGCCTTTGTCGAATGTGGCGACGGTTACGGGTTGCGATTCAGACATGCCTCAACGTCGTATCCCACATCAACTGTGCTTCCGGCCCTTGCTGAGCGCCTGCGTGGCAAGCGCTCATTGGATCAGTGCGTCTGTAAACGGGTGCCTGGGCCAAACACTTCGTAATGCAATTGCTCGTCGCGTATTCCCATTTGCAACAACTGGGTGTTGACTGCGGCCATGAACGGTTTGGGGCCACAAAAATACACATCGGCGTCAGGTTGCGTGAGCCATTTCGACAAGACCGTCTGATCGAGATAGCCCTGGTGGTCGGCACCGCTGCTGGTTTCATAGCTCACGTAGTAGTTGAAGCCGTGCTGTGCACTGAGTCGACGCAACTCTTCCTCCATTACATGATGTGCCTGGTCACGGCAGCAATGTATGAATACCAGATCGGACACATCCTCACCTGTTTCGATCCGATGCAACAACATGCTTAACAACGGTGTGATACCGACCCCCCCCGCGATCAGCACCAGCTCCCGATCGGAATGCTTGATGGTGAACACCCCCGTCGGCGGCTGGACCCATACTTGATCACCGGATTGGGCACTGTGCAAAAAGTTTGAGACCTTGCCTTCATGGTTGGGCGGCATGCTTTCGGCCTTGACGGTGATACGGTAATGATTTTTACCAGGCGCATTTGAGAGGGAATACTGACGGATCTCGTCGTACTCGTGCCCCGGCACCTTGACCTTGATGCCGAGATATTGACCCGGCTCAAAATCGGCGATGGGCTGGCCATCCTCAGCCTGTAAATACACTGATTTGATCCCGCTGGCCTCGTCCCGGATGTCGCTGATGACAAACGGACGGAATCCGCGCCAGCCGCCCGGTTTCATGGCATTGTCGCTGTAAATGTCTTCTTCGGTCTTGATGAAGATTCCAGCCAGTTGGGCATACGCTTCAGCCCAGGCGCCCAGCACGGGATGGTCTGATTCCAGACCCAGGTGATCCTGGATGGCCTCCAGCAGATACTTGCCCACGATCGGATAATGCTCGGGTGCGACCTGCAAGCTGGCGTGTTTGTGGGCGATGCGACTGACCATAGGCCCCAGGTTCTGTAGCTTGTCAATGTGCGTGGCGTACATGAACACCGATTCGGCCAATGCGCGGGATTGCTCGCCCTGCGCCTGATTGGCCATGTTGAAGATATGCTGCAATTCCGGGTGCTGCTTGAACAGCTTGGAGTAAAACAGATCGGTGATTGCTTTGCCTTGCTCGGCGAGCAGTGGGGCGGTAGATTTGATCGTTGCCAGCGTTTCGGTTGAAAGCATAAATACTCCTGGTTCATGATGAGCAGACATATAACATTCATCTAATATGAATGTTTGAACTTGAATATTAGATGAATCTAATAAGCCGGGTCAAGTAAAATGAACACTGAAGACTGAAAGAAACACACTTATGCGCCTGACCAAACATACGGACTATGCTTTTCGAGTGCTGATCTATCTGGCTTCCATGCCAGAAGACCGAATTTCTACCGTGCAAGAAATTGCCGAGCAGTTCGACATATCGCGTAGCCACATCATGAAAATCGTGCACAAGCTGGCAGGTGCGGGCCTGATCCACACAAGCCGGGGCCAGCACGGTGGAATCAAGCTCGGCAAGCCCATGGAGAAAATCGACCTGCGAAGCGTGATCGAATTGATGGAGGCGACGCTGGCACCGGTCAACTGCGACGACCCGGTTTGCATAATCAAAAAAAACTGCACCCTGAAAAATATTTTGTTCGATGCGCAGCGGCAATTCCTGGAGCATGTCGAACACTACACGCTGGCCGATCTGGCGGAGCCGAGCGTATCGATCGTCAGTCTGTTGAACATGGTTAAACGAGACTGAGTCGACCCTGTTTCGGATGTGATGTGACGTGACGTTCACGGTAATATCCCCTTTCAGTAAAGCTGAATGACCAGCGAAAGGACGCGTGATGGGCAGTTGGACGAATCGAGTGTGGGGCCGTGGACTAATAGCTGAAGACGTGTGCAGGCATCGGAAAGCGCATGACAGTTCCCTGTCCGCAAATCTCATGTCCCATTGCCGAACTGTCTGTCTGGCTTTGCTTCTGCTGCCCACCCTGGTTTTCGGATCAGAACCGTCCAACCGCGTTGAAAAAACAGCCCTGCGCACCATTGAAGTCGTCGAATCAGTCAACCCACCGTTGAACCCCGGTGCGCGCAAGCTCATTCTGGCAACCGACATCAGCGATGCCTATCATCGTTCCCTGCGCAGCTACCTCAAGGGTGAACAAGACCTCGATCTTTCCAGCGACCCTGCCGTCCAGTTCAGAATAGCCGCATGGGTTCACGGCCACATTTCACACGACAGCTACAACACTGCCCTGGACGAGGCAACGACGCTCGAAATCCTCCAGCGCGCAATAGGTGGTGAGCGGTTCAGTTGTGCTGATTTCAGTAATGTCCTGAAAGACTTGTTGGGTGCATTTGGATTCGTCAGCCGCGTAGTGAGCTTGCAAAGCCCCAATATCGCCTATGGTTCACTGGGCTCGGGCCATGTCGCCAATGAGTTTTGGTCAAACACACTCGACAAATGGATTTTTGTTGACGCCCAATGGGGGCTGTATGCGCGTCATCGGGGACGGCCACTCAACTTTTATGAGATGGCCAAGCTGCGGCAAGCCGGAAAATTCGGTGAGGTTGAATTTCTGCCCGTGAGCCCCGACACGTCATCAGATCCGAAAAAACTGAAACAGAAAATCCGGGAATATCGCGCGTTTCTGAAAGACTACTTCGGCTTCCTGTCGGCACGTTACCGCTACGTCGAACAGACCGTCAACATGGTTCTGCCCCTCGAGGGCCGTTCCTTGCCGCTGACCTTCCAAGGACTGGGACGCAATGGTCAAATGCTCATCACCGACCCCGCCGAACACTATTTTTCGCTCAATCACACCAGCATCCTGCTGTATTACCGTGATCAGCCAACCAGCGGGCATCCGCTAAGCGGCGTCGACACCACGTCAACCGATGACTATCTTGCACGCATGCCACAATTTGCCGCCCAGCCAGACTATACGGTCGTGCTGTATTCCAATACGCCCTGGATGGATCGGTATGAGTTTTCCGTAGACGGGGGCGCATGGAAAGCGTTGGAAGACAATACCGTAACCTGGACGCTACATGAGGGCATCAATCGGTTCGCAGCGCGCGCCGTAAACCATGCGGGGATAGCCGGCCCAAAATCCGTACTCGCGATTCGATATGGTTCCGCACATCGATAGCAGCGCCCTGTAAACCGAGCGATGCCAAATGGCCATGAAATTACTTGAGTTCCCTCACTCTCACTATTGTGAGAAAGCTCGCTGGGCACTCGACTACAAAGGTGTGCCGTTTCAAGCGGTGGCAATATTGCCAGGAGCGCACATGATAACGGTGCGCAAGTACGCGCCAAATACTTCTGTACCGGTGTTATTAAGTGATAACGAAGTTGTGCAAGGCTCCAGTGAAATCATTAACTATCTCGAACAGAAGTTTCCTTCCCATTCGTTGACACCGATGGATGCGGATGCTCGGCGAGCATGTTTAGACATTGAACACACTATGAATAACAGACTTGGAGAGAATATTCGTCAGATTTTGTATTACTGGTTACTCGCTTACCCTGACTTTATCCGCTACTGCTTTACCCATCCAATGCCTCGACTGAAGCAGCGAATCTTCGCCCTGCTATATCCGATCTTGCGATATAAAATATATCAAAAATATGTGATTTCCACTGCCAAAGTCGAACTAGCGAGGCGCGAATTCGATATTGCACTGTGTGAAATAGAAAGGAAACTTGATCAGAGGCAGTATCTGGTTGGAGAGCAATTTACCCGAGCAGATTTGTCAGTAGCATCGATGCTTTCATTGCTTGTCATGCCGGCTGAGCATCCGTTTCCATGGAGGGAAATACCAGATCCTCAAGCCAGAGCCTTTATTGATGCGTATCAAAAACATCCTGTTGCTGAATGGGTTGCAAAAACGTATCGAGACCATCGTTTGCCTGCGTTGAAGAACTCCGAATGAGCAAGCCTTTAACAAGGCACGCCAGCCGAGGCCTGCTTCTCTGACCTCGTGGTCTTAACCGTTGAAGGTTCGCTAAGGCCGAGCTTGAGACGGTTGCATTTTCAAGCTGAACTTCCGCTTATGCCCAACTCGCGGCATCCATTCCTGAAACCGGAAAGCACTTAGCCCTCCCCTGCCTCCTCATCCAGTTTGCGCAGATGCGCCAGCTTGTCGGCTATCTTGCCTTCCAGACCGCGCGGGGTGGGTTGGTAAAAGTTTTGTTCCTGAATATCGTCGGGGAAATAGCGTTCGCCGGCGGCGTAGGCTTCGGGCTCGTCGTGGGCGTAGCGATAGGCGCGACCATAGCCAAGCTCTTTCATCAGCTTGGTGGGCGCATTTCGCAGGTGGATGGGGACATCGTTAGAGGGGTTGGCTTGAACAAAAGCGCGCGCGGCATTGTAGGCCATGTAGGCGGCATTGCTCTTGGGTGCGCACGCCAGATACAAGCAGGCTTCGGCCAGCGCCAGTTCGCCTTCCGGGCTGCCGAGGCGTTCATAGGTTGCGATAGCGTCGAGCGTGATGCCGAGCGCGCGCGGGTCGGCCAGGCCGATGTCCTCGCTCGCCATGCGGATGAGCCGGCGGCCGAGGTAGCGCGGGTCGGCGCCGCCGTCGAGCATGCGCACCAGCCAGTACAAAGAAGCGTCGGGATCGCTGCCGCGCACGCTTTTGTGCAGCGCGGAAATCTGATCGTAAAATGCTTCGCCACCCTTATCGAAACGCCGCAGCGATTGCGCCAGCGCATTTTCTACGAAAGCAGTATCGATTACAAAAACCTGCGCCGTACGGGCCGCGGTGTCGAGTTGCTCCAGCAGATTAAGCAGCTTGCGCGCATCGCCATCGGCATACGCGGCCAGCATGGGGCCCACACCTTCCATCAGATTTAGCTGCGGCAGCTCTGTCAGCGCACGCGTCATCAACTGGGCGAGCTCTTCGGGCGTCAGCGACTTCAGCACATAGACCTGGGCGCGCGAGAGCAACGCGCCGATCACTTCGAACGAAGGATTTTCAGTGGTAGCGCCGATAAAGGTGAACAAGCCAGATTCAACGTGTGGCAAAAACGCGTCCTGCTGCGCCTTGTTGAAACGATGGACTTCGTCGACGAACAAGATCGTGGTGCGGGGAATCGATTTGTTCATGCGCGCGCGCTCGACTGCCTCGCGTATGTCCTTCACGCCGCTCAGTACAGCGGAGATGGCAATGAAGTCAGCACCGAAAGCCGCAGCGGTCAACCGCGCCAGGGTGGTTTTACCTACCCCCGGCGGGCCCCACAAAATCATCGAATGCAGCTTGCCGGAATCAAACGCAAGCCGCAGCGGCTTGCCCGAGCCGAGCAGATGGCTTTGCCCGACTACATCCGCAAGGCTCTGCGGACGCAGGCGTTCAGCCAGCGGCGCATTCACGTCGGTGGTGGGGGCTACAGCGTCATGGGTTTCAAATAAATCAGGTGGGCACATGGCAGGGTCCGGCCGAGTGCTCTATTGTGCCGTCTTTCTGACAGGGTGGGAAAGTGTGTCTGTAGACACACCCACACCCCCTTTTCATACTCTGGATCAGTTGTCGCCAATCACGTCGACACCCTTGGGTGGAGTGAATTTGAATCGGGATGCCGGGATCGATGGATTTCGGACAAAGTGCGAAAGCTTGAGCATGGTGCGCTGACCGAAGAAATCGAATAACTCCATTCTCACCAGGTCGTCACCCTTGAAACCCATGCGGATTCGTTCGAAGGTGGTGTCACGATTTTTCGGCGTGGCTTCCAGCCATTCAAGTCCGTCGGCCTCCCCTGAGTTTTTCAGGATGAAATACTGATCGATGGAGTTGTCACCCGCCAGCAAAGCTGCAGGGGTACCGGCGATGACATCGCCAAGCGGCTTGACTGTGACCTGATCCAGGTCGACATCATATAACCACAACTTTGCACCATCACCCACGATGACTTGCTCGTAGGGCTTGAGATAATCCCAACGAAATTTTCCGGGGCGTGAAAAGGCCATTTTTCCGTTGGCCTGCTGGGTGATACGGCCAGACTTGTCTGTAACAGTTTGGCTAAAATCAGCTTCGACAGTTTTAGCACTGGCTACAAATGCTTTCAACCGTTCGACGCCACCGGCGTGAGCTACGTTACCCAAGACGAGCGAAAAAATCAGTAACAATATACGCATGGTGTGAGTAGGTTCCGGAAATAAAAAAGTGCGCCACGAGGGCGCACTAGTGCAGACCTTGCGGCGCTGCGTAAGTTTAGTTCTTTTTAGATTTCATACCAAAAGACTTATACCAGGGGCACCAGCCAATGATGGCGGTAGCCAGTAAATACAGGCCTGCATAACCCGCTATTAGCGTCGGGCCGGTGGGGGTCATCGCCCAGTAAATGAGCGTAAATGCAATGGCGCCACGGGCAATGCGATCAGCTATACCGATATTATTCATCTTCGTTCTCCTTTGGTTATTAGCAAATAACCACCATGACAACCAGATACGGTCATCGCCTGCAGCACTTGATCAGTGCGTCACGCGATGACGGTCTCTTCCCCGATCAGCTGATCTTTCCTTTCCTTTCCTTTCCCTTACCCAATCCAATGACACGATCAGCAGTGCCATCATGCAAAACATTGACCAGCAGGTTGACGGTGGGCCCGGCGGTGTCCCTGTCTGGGATCGACGACGGTATTCCACATATCGGTAGCTAATGGAGTTTCTGAACCCCCGCCGGTTAAATTGTTATCTAACTGTAATGCATGGCTGTTCTCCACCCAGTGGGAGATTCAGGGCGAATGAGGCGAGTCGATAATGCGATTCGAATGAAGATGAGAATAAAAAAATGCGCCCTGAAGGCGCATTTTTAATGTGCTTGCAACGCTGCGTAAACTTACTTTGTCTTGCTGGTTTTAAAACCAAATGGCAAATAAGCAGGGCACCAGCCGAAGATGGCGGTCAGTATCAAGACAAACCCAACGATGCCTGCGGGAACCATAAAGCTGTCACTTCCCGGCAAATTCGACATCGCATAATAAATCAGTCCACCCCCTACCACTGCACGGATCAGACGATCCAATCCCCCTACGTTTTTAGCCATGGTTTTTCCTTTTTGATTAATTTGAGCGTGTTCGATAATTCGCCTCGCGGCGCCCATCATGTCGAAGCACGGGCACCGGGGCGAAGCTTAACGCATTTCGATGTGCGCGTTTCACCTGATCTCAGCTAATCAACGGCACTATCAGTAGCGCCACGATGTTGATGATCTTGATCAGCGGATTAACGGCCGGGCCTGCAGTGTCCTTGTAGGGATCGCCGACCGTGTCGCCCGTAACAGCTGCTTTATGCGCTTCTGAGCCTTTGCCGCCAAAGTTTCCTTCCTCAATGTATTTCTTGGCGTTGTCCCACGCACCCCCACCGGTGGTCATGGAGATGGCGACGAAGATACCCGTAACGATGGTGCCAACCAACACGCCGCCCAACGCTTGCGCACCCAGGGTCAAACCGACAATCACTGGGACCGCAACCGGCAGCAGCGACGGTACGATCATTTCCTTGATCGCAGCTTTGGTCAGCATGTCGACGCAGGTGCCGTATTGCGGCTTGGCTGTGCCGGCCATGATGCCGGGAATTTCCTTGAACTGGCGACGCACTTCCACCACCACCGAACCGGCAGCACGACCGACCGCCTCCATGCCCATGGCGGCAAAAAGATAGGGCACCATGCCGCCGATGAACAGGCCGATGATGACCATGTGGTTGGACAGGTCGAAGGTCATGCCGAGTGCAGTGGGGTCAAGCGCAAGTGCTTTGGCGTTGAGTGCGTGGGTGTAATCCGCGAACAGTACCAGCGCAGCCAGACCGGCTGAGCCAATCGCATACCCCTTGGTCACCGCCTTGGTGGTGTTGCCGACGGCGTCGAGCGGGTCGGTGATGTTGCGGATGCTGTCATCCAGCCCGGCCATTTCGGCAATGCCACCGGCGTTGTCGGTAATGGGGCCATAGGCATCGAGCGCGACAATAATACCGGCCATGGACAGCATGGAAGTGGCAGCGATGGCGATGCCATACAAGCCGCCCAGTTCATATGCGCCCCAGATGGCCAGACACACGGACAGCACCGGTGCAGCGGTTGATTTCATCGACACGCCAAGACCTGCGATGACGTTGGTGCCGTGACCGGTGGTGGAAGCTTCGGCAATATGACGCACCGGGCTGAATTCAGTTGCGGTGTAGTACTCAGTGATCCACACCATGGCCGCGGTCAGACCCAGCCCGATCAGCGCTGCGAAGTATAGGTTCAGCGACGAAACCAGCACCCCGTCTATCATCACGCCTTCGCCCAGCACCATGGTGGTGATGGGATAAAAAGCAATGGCTGACAAGACCCCGGACACAATCAAACCTCGATACAGCGCGTTCATGATTTTTCCGCCTTCCCGCGCAGTGACGAAGAAGGTGCCTGCGATTGAAGCGAGGATGGAAAAGCCACCCAGCACCAGCGGATAGATCACCGCTTC
>JAAFGW010000087.1 GCA_010365175.1 Sulfuriferula multivorans
AGCGTACCGCCCGAAGCCGCGCCGGCACCGATCAGGGTGTGGATTTCGTCAATGAACAGGATGCCGTTGGGCTTGTCTTTCAAGGACTTCAGCACGCCTTTGAGGCGTTGTTCGAAGTCGCCACGGTATTTGGTGCCCGCCAGCAGCGCGCCCATGTCGAGCGAATAGACCTGGGCCTCGGCCAGAATCTCGGGCACGTCCTTTTGCGTGATGCGCCAGGCCAAGCCCTCGGCAATCGCCGTTTTGCCCACGCCCGCTTCACCCACCAGCAGCGGGTTATTCTTGCGGCGGCGGCAGAGAATCTGGATCACCCGCTCGACTTCGTAGTGGCGACCGATCAGCGGGTCGATCTTGCCCTCTTTGGCGAGCTGGTTGAGGTTGACCGTGAATTGCTCAAGCGGAGACGCTTTTTCGCTCCTCTCGCCGCCTTCTTCATTTTCGGCGGCACTCTCGCCGGCCTTGGTAGGCTCTGGCACATCGCTTTTCTTGATGCCGTGCGCAATGAAATTCACCACGTCCAGGCGCGTGACGCCCTGCTGGTGCAGGTAATACACCGCGTGCGAGTCTTTCTCGCCAAAAATGGCGACCAGCACATTGGCGCCGGTCACTTCTTTCTTGCCGTTTCCGGTGGACTGCACATGCATGATGGCGCGCTGAATCACCCGCTGGAATCCCAGCGTGGGTTGCGTATCCACGTCATCGGTGCCGGCCACCTGCGGCGTGTTGTCCTTGATGAAGTTGGCAAGCGCCTTGCGCAAATCATCGACATTGGCGGAGCAGGCGCGCAACACTTCCGCGGCACTGGGGTTGTCTAGCAAGGCCAGCAACAGGTGCTCAACGGTGATGAACTCGTGGCGTTGCTGCCGCGCCTCGACAAAGGCCATGTGCAAGCTGACTTCTAGTTCCTGGGCAATCATTGCTTTTCCTTTCGGCTTGCTTGGTTTAAATCTTCACTAACAGTTCAAGAGAATATTGGCGGAATATCTCATAATTCAATGGGCTCGCTGATACATTGCAGCGGATGGCCGTTTTTACGGGCCGCTTCCGTGACCTGATCGACCTTGGTCGCTGCCACGTCTTTGGAAAACACACCGCAAATGCCTTTGCCATCCAGATGGATCTTCAGCATGATCTGCGTGGCGGTTTCACGGTCCTTGTTGAAAAATTCCTGAATGACCACCACGACGAATTCCATCGGCGTGTAGTCATCATTGAGCAAAACCACCTGATACATCTGCGGCGGTTTGGTTTTCTGCGGGAGGCGCTCCAGCACGACCGAATCCCCGCCAATGCCATCGTCGGGCCTGACAGCGGGGGCCGGGCGGTGAGCGGGAGACTTGGGAGACTTGGGAGATTGGGTTGCCATGGAATTCATTCTAGCCACCCCTACCGGTCAGTGCGCCCAGCATGGGAATTGGTGGCAGTCACGCGACATTCAAGGCTTGATTGTGAATTTCGCCACGCCCATCAAAAAACCGCCTTGGAATCGCTCACGGGCGAAAGGCTGGCGCCTTCGCCTACTTGTCCCCTTCGCCCGGACGCGCCTGCTGTGCCAGGTGCCCGGTGTGCGGGAAGGCCAGCATGCCGTCAATCAGCTCAGCCACCTTTTGGCTGTTGTCGCGCACCCCCTTGAGCAGACGCTGGCCTTCGGCATCGAGCTTGTTCTGGTAATCGTCCAGCAGGCTGCGCGAGAAGCTGTCGATGGCCTGCAACGGCGTGCGCAGGTCGTCGTTGAGTTTGTGTCTGGCCTGCTCCGCCCGCTTGCGCTCGGTGATGTCGCGCACGGTGGCCTGCAATACCCGTTTCCCCTGGTAGTCGAACGCGGACAGCATCACTTCCACCGGAAAATCTTCCCCGTTCTTGCGTCGATGCACCCAGTCGAAATGGCTGGATCCCCGTTCGAAAGCCATCGCGATTTTTTCATTCTCGCTGGTAAAAGAATCCCGCCCGTCTGGCTGCATGGGAGGAGAAACCTGGAACGGATGCAGAAAAAGAAACTCATCCTTGCCTGTCATCCCGAACATTTCCAGCGTACGTGCATTGCAGTCGAAGTAGCCTTTTTCCGTCAGCAGCATGATGGCGTCGTTCGAGCCTTCGAAGATGGAACGGAATTTCTCTTCATTTTCCTTGAGCGTCTGTTCCGTCTGCTTGAGCTCGGTGATGTCGAACATCGCGATGCGACAGTTTCCCCCCGTTTCGCAGGCGCTGGCCTCGAGACGCAGGAAGCGCGGTGACCTGCCTTTACGCGCCAGCGCCAGTTCACAGGTTTCCTTGGCACCCCCCCCAAAATACCCGCGACAAGAGCGCTCGGTAGACGGGTATGTCCTTGCTTTCAATAAAAAACTCAAGATTTCGGCGGCTCAGCTTGCTGCGCTCCAGCCCGAGCAGGCCGCCAGCGGCCAGATTGGCCCGGCAGATGATGCCGTCGCGGCTGAAGGTCGCGTATCCCACGGGGGCGTGGTCGTAGAGCTCGGTGTAGCGTTCCAGGGCTGACTCGGCTTCGACCCGCGCCTCGCGCAACGCCTCGTTCTGCATCTCGAGCTCGATCTGGTGCACTTGCAGCTCATGCAGCAACCGTTGCGCGGATTCGGCGCTTGGGCCCGGCTCTTGCTGATTCGTCAGCTGCTGTTCTGCCTGGCGGCGCAACTCATCGGCGTCTGACAATGTGCCAAGTTTATTTTTCATTCTTCCTCCCAGTGGTTAAGCAAACCCGGCCGGTGACAGGCGCTTCGCGTTTAGCCCTAAAAGGTTGCGATTCTGGCAGCCCCTCGGACTATTGAGGTTTCGCTATCGAATATCGGCGTGGACATCACGCACTTACGAAATATCAATCATAGGCAAATTTCCTTGCATCTGCCGCAATTGCGCCTCCAGCTTTTTGCACTCGGTGATGTTGATAAATGTGATGACGACGCCGTCGATCACGTTGTCCTGGGTGCGGTAAGGCATGATGCGCACCCTGAACCAGCGCCCGTCGCGGGTGGCGATCTGCTTTTCGATAAATGCCAGGGTACGCAGCACTTCGTGCGCATCGTTCTGTAGTTCCGGGTAGTCCAGTTCAGTGGTGATATCGGAAAGCGGCCGCCCCACGTCGCCCTGGATCAGTTTGAACAGTTGCGTGGCATGGGGCGTGAAGCGCCGCACATGCATCTTGGCATCGAGAAACACGGTGGCAATTTCGGTGCTGTCGAGCAGGTTCTTCATGTCGTTGTTGACGATCGACAGGTCGTCCACCTTGGATTGCAGTTCAGCATTGACGGTCTGCAATTCTTCGTTCAGCGACTGCATCTCTTCCTTGGAAGTGGTCAGTTCCTCATTGGTGGATTGCAGCTCTTCGTTGGTGGATTGCAGCTCCTCATTGGTGGACTGCAGCTCCTCTTGCGAGGTCTGCATTTCCTCGCGCGTGGTCTGCAATTGTTCGCGGGCTTCCTGCAGCTCCGCGGCTATTTTTTTGCGCGCGACAGAGGGGGCTGCCTTGCGGGAGACCTTCTGTTCGGCAGGCACTGGCGCCACGTCGGTGAATGCCACCATCACGCGTCCGCGCAATGCCTCCGGCTTGTCGATGGCCTGCACGGTGAGATTGACGATCTGCGTGCCACCGTTGCTTGCTACTTTCAGTCCTTCCACGGTAACCGCCCCGGGTTGCCGAAGGGCTTTTTTCAAGGCTCCCGCCAGTTCGAAACGCAATCCCTCGCGCGCCATCGCGTGAATGTTCCAGTTGGCCTTGCCGGCAGCCGGTTCCAGATACTTGCCGGTACTCCCGTTGATGTACAGAATATCGCCCTCGGCATTGATCAGCACCGCGGCCGGGGAAAAATGCTGCAGCAGCGCCTGATCCGCCAGCGCCTGCAAGTTGACCGGTGGAATTAGCGCCTTATTCTCATCCGCGGCACTCGGCGTGGCGGGCAAATACCGGGTCGGAAAATCCACCTCTTCCAGCGGCAAGGGATGGTCGTTGCGCAGATAAATGCGCATCTTGCTTTCCAGCGGTGTGAACAACTGGGTAAAGCTGCCGACGGTTTCCGAAGTGCCGAGCAGCAACAGGCCGTTGCGGCTCAAGGAATAGTGGAACAGCGGTATGAGCTTTTGCTGCAGTTCCGGGCCGAGGTAGATCAGCAGGTTGCGGCAGGTGAGTAAGTCCAGCTTGGTAAAGGGCGGATCCATGATGACGTTTTGCGGCGCAAAAATCACCATCTCGCGGATTTCCTTGTTGACCCGGTAGCCCTTGTCAACTTCGACAAAAAAGCGGGCCAGCCGCTGCGCCGAAACGTCTGCCGCAATGTTGGCCGGATAGACGGCCTGGCGCGCCTGCTCGATGGCGTCCTGATCCAGGTCGGTGGCGAAAATCTGCAACGAGAAGGGCCCCCGCGGTTTGATGTTCTCCAGCGCCTCCCTGAACACGATAGCCAGGGAATAGGCTTCCTCGCCGGTCGAACAGGCGGGCACCCACGCGCGTAATTCCTTGCCCGCGGGATACTTCTTCAGCAGTTCCGGGATGGCCTTGTCCAGCATATAGTCCCACACCGCCGGATCGCGGAAAAAACTGGTCACACCGATCAGCAATTCCTTGAATAGCAGATCCAGTTCCTGCGGATTCTCGCGCAAGTAGCGCACGTAGGTGGCGGGTGTCGATCTGGTGCAGGCCCATGCGCCGCTCGATGCGGCGGTATACGGTGTTCCTTTTGTACAGCGAGAAGTCGTTGCCGGTGCGCTCGCGCAGCAGGATATCAGTGTGCTTAAAGAGCGCTTTAGGTGCTACTTTTGGTATTTTTCTTGGCGCAGCCTTATCCGGCGCTTTGCTGGCTGGCTTGAGTGTTGTCGGCACTGCGTCAACCTTCTCAGCGGCCGGGGCTGTCTTTTTGCGCATGATGACCTTTTGGGTTTCGTGGAATATTCTGACACATCAGACCCAGCCGAAATGCAAAAGTAACGCGCTTCGTAGCCTTAACCGGGCTGTCTACGATCAACCAGGAACACTCAGACATTTTGTTTGCGCTGACGATCAAAAAACCGACTCTGAATACCCAATTGACCATTTTGTAGTGGAGCGATTGCATCGCACCGCCATATGAATCAATGACTTACGCGTTTAACTGTCGAACTCGGGAGTCCCACCTCATGTAGCGCAACATCGATTCTGTGGACAAAATCAGCGAACAGGGGTTCACGTAATCCTCGCTGGCGTATCTGGCCGCCCTGCCATGACTCACATCAAAATTGGCGACGGTGTCGCTCAAGCTGGCATCCGGGGCATTGTCGATGGTGCCCACCTAGTCTGCCGGTGCGTCAGAGAGATAGTCACCATTCAGGTGAAACGTGGTCGATGGTGGAAGGGCGAACCGGGGCGGGTTTGATTTGGCATCGCTGCCAAATCTCTCGCCGGTTGCACGCTAAAAGAAGCTAAGCCAAGTGGACCGTCAACGGCCTTAGACAACCTTGGTGGAAATCGAGCCAATGCCTTCGCAAAACCCTTCCATAAGATCGCCACGTTTGATGGCGCCGACACCGGCAGGGGTCCCCGTCATAATCAAGTCGCCCGCCTTCAACTCAAAAATCGAAGAGAGGTGGAAGATGATACCCGGGACGTTCCAGATCAATTGTTCAAGATCGCCCTGCTGTTTGATCTCGCCGTTTACCTTCAATGAAATGGCGCCTTTTGACAAGTGGCCGCACACCGCAACGGGAACAATATCGGTCATTGGAGCGCTGTGCTCAAAAGCCTTCCCAATCTCCCAAGGGCGGCCGGCCTTCTTCGCTTCCCCTTGAAGATCGCGTCGCGTCATGTCAAGGCCAAGTGCATAGCCATAAACATGGTCAAGCGCTTCCTCAGTTGGGATGTTCATACCTCCCTTGCCAATGGCGACAACCATTTCTACTTCATAGTGCACATTGTTCGACATGGCTGGATAAGGAAAGTCTCCGTTGTCGAGCACGAGGTTATCACGATTCTTTTGAAAGAAAAAGGGCAATTCACGATCAGGATCATGTCCCATTTCACGGGTATGCTCTGCATAATTTCTACCAACACAGTAGATCCTTCGTACAGGAAAACGGCCAGTAGATCCTCGTACAGCAACTGAAACCGTTGGCGCGGGGGCCACAACATAGTTTAATTCGACAAAACTCATCTTAAAATCTCCTTTGAAATTCCATTAACGTGAAGCGGTGTAGTAAGTTTCAAATTTCCTTTGAAATATATTTAGCGTGAAGCAGCGTAGTAGCGAACTGACCGCTCAGCCCAGGCAAGAAGTTCATTTATCGCAAAAGCAAACGCAAAAATCACAAGCACGAGCGCCCAGAGGTGCTCCATCAGGAAGTGCGACAAATAGATTTCGAACAGGGTTCCGAAACCAACTACTGATACAAGCAGTTGTCCAATAATAACCCCTTTGACCCCCCTGATCAGGCCCAGTCTGACTCCTGTGACGATTTCCGGAAGCGCCGCCCAGACATAGATCTTGACAAAGCTTTGAAAAACAGAAGCCCCAAAACTCTTGCCCATCTCTATCAGTGAAGGCGTGATACTCTGGACGCCGGCACGGGCATTCAACACGATGATCCAAACGGCAAAAAGGACCACAGTCAGTATAATCGTCACTTCACCTATACCTGCGAGCACCATAATGACTGGCACCATGGCGGACAGGGGCGCAGACAGAAATAGGTTTACCCAGGGCAATACGAGATCATCGACAACTTTCGACCGACCCATAATCACCCCAAGGGGAACACCGACACAAATAGCGACAAATTTCCGATCAGGAATGCCTTACCGGTAATCCCCAGCGCGACCATAAATGACTTGGTCTGAACAATTTCAACAATACGAAGAGAAATTGCGCTCAAAGGCGGCAAAATTAACTTTGCTTCCGTATGGCCCAGAATCTCCCACAAAATAGCCCATAGAATCAGCGAAGAAAATACGGGTAGCCTATATCCACCGATGTTCATTTTAAATCCTGTCAGTCAAGATACTGTTTCAAACTCTGCCATATGTTTTCTACTGCATCCAGGTACTCGGGCTGTCTGCGTATTTTCTCCGGTTCCACATCGCGTATGATTCGAGGCTCTATGATTGATGAAACTCGACTGGGCCTCTTGCTCAATAACACAATACGATCGGACACATAAACTGCCTCTTCAATACTGTGTGTCACGAAAATAAACGTTCTTCGCTCGTTGGCAACCAGTTCCAGTAAGTCTTCCTGAAATTTTCGCCGAGTCTGTTCATCTACCGCAGAAAATGGCTCATCCAGCAACAAGACTTTTGCGTTGACTGCGAGTGCGCGCGCAAGTCCGACTCGCTGTCGCATGCCCCCAGACAACTCGTGCGGGTACTTTCTCTCAAACCCTTTAAGACCCACACGCGCGACATATTTCTCCGCCACTGACTCACGCTCGTTCAGACTAACCCCTTTGAGTTCAAGTCCGAATGCCACATTTCTCATGACAGTAGCCCAAGGCATGAGTGCGAAATCCTGAAAGACAAAGGCCCGCTCAGGCCCAGGCCCGGCTACAGCTTTGCCTTCAACAAAGACCTCGCCGCTGGTGGCCGGCAGTAGTCCGGCAATGATTTTCAGTAGTGTTGTTTTTTCCACAACCCGATGGCCCGAGCAGGGTCGTCAGTTTTCCTTCTGGAAAATCCAGGGAAATGTTGTTGAGCGCCTCAACCCCGCCTGGATACGTCTTGCAGACCTTCTGAACACTGATGATGGGCATGTTCAACTCACCACTTGATGCATTAACCAAAATAAAATACCTTAATAGCTTTTAAGCGCGTTTCTCTGGCCTGAACATGGTTTTTTCCAGGTACTCAAGGCCCTCGATAAAGAGTACTGATGCAACGATGATGGACAGAATCGCCGCATACATGGCTGGGTACTCGGCCACCGACTGGTTGTAGGAAATAAGGTCCCCGATGCCTGTTGGAGTAATCAACAATTCGGCCAGAATTACTCCGATAAATCCGGACGAGCATCCCAGACGAAGTCCGACAAAAATCATCGGACTGGCAGCTGGAAGGATGATTTTTGTAACAACCTGGCGGCGCGAACCTAGGAATGACTTACCCATCTCGACCAGGGAATTAGGTGCATTGCGCACCGCCCCCATCGAATTGATGACGATCACTGGCATTGCCATTATGCAAACTGTCAAAACCTTCGCGACCAGGCTGATTCCATAAGCAAAAGTTAATACCGGAACAAGCGCAGCAAGTGGTGCGGCTTGAGCCACAATGAAAATCGGCGAGAAAAACCACTCGGCGGACTCCCGCAATCCCATCAACATTCCCAAACTGACACCAAATACAATGGATATCACCAAACCGATCAGCAGCGGCTCCATGGTATTTAAGTAGGCCTTACCGAGCGAACCATCCTGGATCATTCCAAAAAGGGCCATAAAGGTATCGGAAAAAGTAGGGAAGGCTGCGCTTAATCCAGTTCTTCCACCATATTCCCATGCAGCCAGAACCACTCCGAAGGAGATAAAACGCATAAGCAGCGGCTTCAACATTTGTTGCATAACTTCAACCGCCAAATCACGTAGTTTAAATTAGAGCGCCATTGCCTATCGGGCTATGGCGATCTGGTTTAGAAATACCGCTGGTATTATTTACCAAGCGCCTTGTGCGCCCGATCGAGTGGCGCAAGGTACCAGGAACGATCTCCGAACAAGAAATGAAGATGAAAACATGAGTGTCTCCTTGTAAAAAATAACGATAAAGAAATGAAAATCCATACTTAATCGATTAATGGCACTGGGAATTCTGATCCGATGTCAACATACTGTTCATAGGGATTTTCCCAGTGCCATTCCCTTTTTTGTACGGTTTTGACATTGATCAAGTCGACCAAAGACTCCCAGAGAGAGCGCACCGAGGATGCGATCAACGAACTTGATGGCGGATTTCGGCTGGCCAAGGCACGGAAAACTGGAGACTTCAAGTGAAATGGACCGCATTTAACGGACGCGTTATTGTTTTCACGGAAAAAGTCAGAAATGCCGACCTCTAAACCGCCGTAAACGCCGCAATGTCGTGACCAGAGGGTCGAGGTGGTTCGTGCCGGTTGCTGGCCTGTCGAAATGACCAAAGATATTGGTTGCCGCGCCACCAGCATCGTGGAACTGGGTGCACCCTGCTGACGAGGTCAAACCCATAGATGGGTTGCTAACACCTCAGCGCAACAGCATCGGTGTAGGCGGGACGATCATGCCACCCGAATTAATCTTGGGTCGGTACCAACCCAATGGCGGCTTGCGTCAACTGCGCGGTACGCTGATAGTGTGCTACGAGCAATGCGACGGCATCGTCTTCCCTGCCCTCGATGCAGGCGGAAAATAAAGGGACGTGCTCCCGGAGTTCTTCACGCTTCGAATAGTGTCGTGAAGCCGCAACCTGACGGAAACGATATGCCTCGTCGGCTAGCGACTCACAAAACTGACGAAGCCAGCGCGATGGGCAGTTGGCCAATAGACAGCGATGAAACTGTGCATGCAAGTCCTCCCAAACAGGGTTTCGGACGTAACCATCCACGGCTAGGGAGGAAGCTTTAGTAGGTAAATGTTGGCAGGCGCTTGGAGCCCATCGCTACGATGCCAGCCTGCGCCGTCAATCACCATGACGACGCACTCATCCGGGTGGCGTGCCGAGACTTCGTTGAGGAACAGCTGCATGCACTCGGTGTTGACGTGCGGCAGAATTAAACTGTCCAGTGCTCCCGTTCAACCGATTGCGCCGTAGGCATAGGTGTATTCGTGCGTCAACATGGCCTGGCAAATGGGGCGCAGGGGTTTGGGAGCCCAGCACCGGCGCACGTCCGAGATGCGCCCAAAGCGCGCCTCGTCCTGGAACATCAGCTTGATGGTTTTTCCTTGCGCCCAGTCTTTGCGGATGGTGGCGAGCGTTTCGGGGAGTTTTTTTTCCACTCCTCCTGAGCCAGTGGGTCACTTTGTGGATGGCGCTTGTCGGGCGCGAGCTTGTCTACCAGCCGTGGCGGTGCAGCAGGTTGTAGGCTGATGCCAGGGCCACCTCACGCCCCAAGCGCTTGTCCAGTTCCGCTTTGACCTGACCGACTACGAGCACACCACCCGTGACGGCTTGCTCCAGAAAGGGGGCCAGAAACTCACGCTCTTCTTGCAGACTCATGTTCTGGCGTTTGCGTCCGCCCGCAGTAGGAGCACCGGGAGCCCCTGCCAACTGCCCGTGCATGAAGCGTCGGCGCAGTTGACAGGCCCAACCCGGCGATACGCCAATCACCTGGGCCGTGTCAGCCAGGCTCAAGCCGTAGTCCAACGGCAGCACAACCGATTGCGCCTGGCGCAACTGCTCTACCGTCTGGGCCGCAGCTATCGCCTCACGCGCATTCATCAAAACTTCGCCGTCTCCAGTTGCAGG
>JAAFGW010000088.1 GCA_010365175.1 Sulfuriferula multivorans
CGATGTTCAGTCTGACTGTGTTGTTCGTCGAGTTCCGGATGCTGCGTCGCATCAGCGGTCAATGTGCCTGACCCCCTGACGCGGGATTTCCAGTACGGCCTCCAGCCCGCCTTGCGGGCGATTCTGTAGCACCACTTTCCATCCATTTGTTTCTGCCAGTTGGCGTACTATCGCCAGCCCCAGCCCTGTTCCGCCCGTGGCGTGTGAGCGCGAGGCTTCGAGCCGGTAAAACGGTCTGAACACTTTTTCCAGCTGATCTTCAGGAATGCCTACCCCGGTATCGCGCACGATGACCCGCGCCCGATCTCCCGCGCACTCCAGCGTCAATTCGACCGGCGTGTCGTCCCCGTAGCGCTGGGCATTCTGGATCAAGTTGGCTACGATCTGGCGCACCGCAAGGCGACCTGCTTCGATCTCGCACGGCGCAACAGCCGCCCATTCCAAACCCGTATCGGCCGCCACGACTGCCAGCAGTTCGGCCAGGTCGAAGCGACTTCGACCCTCGGCCTGTGTGGTGCGTGCCAGTTCCAGATAACCGGTGATGAGCTTGTTCATGTCGGCAAGATCATTCACCGCGCGATCAATGCGCGCCGATTTGGGATCAACCCGCAGCATTTCCAGATTGAGCTGCAAACGTGTCATCGGCGTGCGCAGATCATGCGAAATGCCCGCCAGCAAGGTGGTGCGGTTATCCAGCAGTTCACGAACTTCGGTCGCCATGATGTTGAAGCGCCGCGCCAGTTCAGACAATTCAGCGGGCCCGGTTTCCGGCAAAGGCTCGGGTAACTCGCCCGCACCCACCTGGCTGGCCGCCCGTGACGCACGTGCCAGCGGTACGGTAATACGGCGCACCAGAAACAGCGCTGTCAACAAGCTGAGTAATGTCCCGACGCCGACCACGGCAATCGCGGCCAGCGGTACCTTGACGGCGTAGCGATCCGGGAAAAAACCGGCGCTTAACGTATGCCCGCCCTGCGGGATGTTCAGCCATACCGCCTTGGACCCGGGTACGCCACGCAATTTGATATCGGTTTCCACGCGGCGGCTCAGCGCTGCCTCGATTTGCTCGCGGAACGCAAAACGGGGCGCGTCCATCGTCGCACCGACATCCACCGTGGTCAGGCGCAAGCCGTGGCGGCGCGCCAATTCGTTTTCGAAGGCCTCACGCGTTTTGGGTGGCAGTTCCACCCAGGTTTGCGTTGATAACACGATCAAGCCGGCCAGATCGTCGGCTGAACGCTCTGCCACCGGAATGATCATGGTGCGGCTGACCACCCAGTACGCCGCCACCTGAAATACGATAAACGACAACGCCAACGCGAGCGCGGTGCGGGCAAACAAGGAATGCGGGATAAACCTCATCCTTTACCCAGCGGCACGAACAAATAGCCCTGTCCACGCTGGGTGCGGATGTAAGCCGGATTGGACGGATCCTCCTCGATTTTCTTACGCAACCGGTTTACCCGCACGTCGATGCTGCGATCAAACGGATCGCGCTCGAATCCGCGTAATTGATCCATCAACCAGTCACGAGACAGCGCGCGGTTGGCGTGGGTGACGAAAATTTCCAGCAATTCGTATTCGCCAGTGGTCAGCATGATTTCATCGCTATCGCGGTTCAGCGTCCGGGAATCGAGATTGACACTGAACGGGCCAAACTGAAACCGTTTGGCCGTTTCGGCCGGAGCGGGGGCGGTCGCACCGCTTTGACGCCGCATCACCGCCCGAATCCGTGCCAGGAGTTCGCGTGGATTGAAGGGCTTGGGCAGGTAATCATCGGCGCCGACTTCAAGACCGATGATGCGATCGATATCTTCGCCCTTGGCCGACAGCATGATGATGGGCGGAAATCCCGGTTGCGCACGCAGCCGGCGCGCCACCGACAGGCCATCTTCTCCCGGCATCATCCAGTCGAGCACCAGCAAATCGGGCAAGCGGGTGGCCAACAGAGTGTCCAGTGCATGCGCATCTTCGGCTGTTTCAACCTCGTAACCCTGGCTGGTCAGGTATTCGGCCACCAGCTCGCGGATACCAGGGTCGTCGTCAGTCACATAAACGGTGTCTTTTTCCATGCGGCAACTATAGCAGCGAGGATGGGGGGGTATTCACTCCCCGGTTACACGCTGTTACAAAATCGGCCTTGCGTGAAACAGTGCGCTTACTTTCCTCAACCAGACTGTGAAGCATGGAAGCAAAGCATCGCAACCAACCCATAGGAGAAAAAGATGAATGCTCGAAACAACTTGATTCTTGGCGCTGCTGTTTTAGGACTGGCGCTCGCTGCCCCGGTTCAAGCTGCACCGGATTTTATTGAGGGTTCGTTCATCGTGGCCAAGCGCGACCAACCTGACGATGCCCGCCAGGACAAGCGCGAGACCCGCAAGAGCGACCGTCGCGACTCAAAACACGAAGCAGGTCGCGAAACACCCCCAGGCTATGGCTACGGTTACGAGCGTCGCCAACAGGAAAAAAACGAACAGGATGATCGCTCACGCGACCGTCGCTAAACCCCACTGATTTAATTGAAGTCAAGGAGAGTAAGCATGAAAACACGCACATTTAACACCACCCTGATTGCTGCATTGCTTGCTGCCACAGGAACAGCCCAGGCTTCAGACAGCAATGGCGACGGCTTCACGGCACGTGCCCAGGTGCTATCCAGTACCCCGGTATTCGACACAGTCAACGAACCACGCCGTGAGTGCTGGACTGAAAGCAGCGGGTACGAAACCCGTAGCTATCGCAACGGCAGCAACACCGGCAGCACCGTACTGGGTGCCATCGCGGGGGGTCTGCTCGGCTCCACCGTCGGCAAGGGTAACGGCAAAGTGGCCGCTGCCGCAGTCGGCGCTGCTACCGGTGCCGTGGTCGGGAGCCGCTGGAATGATGGCAGCAACCGCTACGAGTCGAGCCCGCGTCAGGTAGAACGCTGCCGCACGACTGACAACTATCGTCAGGTGGTGAGCGGTTATGACGTGCGCTACCGTTTCCAGGGCCGCGAATTTAGCACCCGCCTGCCAAATGATCCCGGCAAGTGGCTGACCCTGAATGTGAGTTTCAACGTGGCTGAAGACCAGCGCCCCGGACGCTATACCAACAGCTACTACGAGCGAAACGATTAATGCCTTGTTGCGTGCAAACGTTTAAATTTTTCAAAGGAGATAGCGCCATGTTACGTACCCTTCTAATTGCAACAGCCCTGTTGACCACCTCGGGCGCGGCCCTTGCCCGCGACGGCAATGGCTACGGCCGCGTGATATCGGTTGAGCCCAGCTTCAGCGTCTCATTTGGTACCCGCCACAACGATGGATATCGTGTGCAGTATGAATCAGGTGGTCAGCACTATTGGGGGCATTCCGAGCACCATCCCGGCCACTATTTCGTGCTGCCGCCCCAGCATCATGTCCAATCAAATTACGGGTACCGTGATCATGGCTGGAGTGGGCGTGGCCGACATCACCGGAAAGGCCACCGCGAAGACTGGCGACATGATCGCCACGAGGATCACCACGATTATCGCGAGTACCGTCGTCACGACAGGCATTGAGTCTGGGTTGCGGCCTGGTATAACAACCGGGTGGATGACCCACCTACGCCCCCTGCACAGGGGGCGTTTATTCGTGGTGAATCACAAAGGCCACTTCGGTGGTGAAATTACCCACCCCGCGATGGTTAGTCAGCGTCCAGCCCGTGTCCTTGAGATGGTGCGTCATTTCGCGTGTCATCTCAGGGTTGCCGCAAATCATCACGCGGTCCTGTTCAGGGTCAGGCGCGGGGAGGCCGAGACGCTGCGACAAGGCACCCGAGCGGAACAAATCCCCTCCGCGCTCAGGCGTGGGGAAAGGCTCGCGCGTCACGGTAGGCACGTACCGCAACTGGGGATTGTTGAGACCTTCGATTTCTTCGCGGTAAGCCAATTCGGATGCGGTGCGTACCGAATGCACCAGCACGACCGTTTCATAGCGCACAAAAAGCGCGGGATCGCGGATAAGACTGATGAATGGCGCCAATCCGGTGCCTGTTGCCAGCATAAAAAGGGTGCGGCCCGGCAACACGTGATTAAGCGTGAGCGAGCCGGTTGCCTTGCTGTTGACCCATACGCTGTCACCCGGACGAATCTGTGCCAGCTTTCCGGTCAGCGGGCCATCGGGTACGTGGATGCTGAGAAATTCCAGGTGATCGTGGTCGGTGGTGGAGACGATGGAATAGGCGCGCGCCACCATCTTGCCTTCCTGCTTCAAGCCGATCGTGACGAATTCGCCGTTTTCAAACGTGAAATCAAGCGGGCGACTCAGCGTAAAGCTGAATGTTTTATCTGACCACGGGCGGACTGTCTGGACGGTTTGCTCACTGTAAGGCATGTTTTTTCCTCAAGAAATCTGTTTTCGCCAAATCTCGACTGCGCTAACGCGGGCACGAAACACTGCCTCACGAATTTTATCGGGCGCGGCTAACCGTGCGACTGCGCCAGCATCCACGCCGCGTGCCACGGTAAAGGCCTGTTGCAGATAAGTCGGCGGCGGGTAGTCACGCGTTTCATAGCCTGGCCGGCCGCGAAAGTCGCATTCGCAGGCCTGCAACATTTCACCAAAACGCTCAGGGCGGCGAAACGCATCAATGCGTTCAAGCAATTCGACGACAGTGGCGGCGCGCAGTTCCAGCGCGCGGTGAACATTGCCGTGATCGCGCGCAACCGCAATAGCCAGCTCGCGGCATTCGACCGGCACGCGGATGCGCTCGCTGAGCGCGCGTACCAATTCCACGCTCTTGGCCTCGTGGCCATGGTGCTTTGGCCAGAATTCAGGCGGCGTCACGCCTTTTCCGAGGTCATGCATCAATGCGGCAAAGCGCACCGCCAGACTGGTTTTCTGCTGCGCCGCCCAATCCACGACCAGCATGACGTGCACGCCGGTATCGATTTCCGGATGGTATTGCGGTGGCTGCGGAACGCCGAACAAGCAGTCAATTTCGGGGAACAGTCGGGCCAGCGCGCCGCAGTCGCGCAGCACCTGGAACATGCGTGAGGGTTGCGATTCCATCAAGCCGCGTGCGACTTCCTGCCACACCCGTTCGGGCACCAACGCGTCGACTTCGCCGTTATCGACCATCTGCCGCATCAAAGCGTTGGTTTCCGGGGCAACGGAAAAATCGGTAAAGCGAGCGGCAAAACGCGCCACTCGCAATATTCGAACCGGGTCTTCGGCAAATGCCTCGCTCACATGGCGAAACACGCGCGCAGCCAGATCGCGCTGGCCGCCGTAGGGATCGACCAGCACACCGGCCTCGTCTTCGGCGATGGCATTGATGGTGAGATCGCGCCGCTGCAAGTCTTCTTCCAGCGTGACCTCAGGCGCGGCGTAGACCTTGAAGCCCTTGTAGCCGAGGCCGCTCTTGCGTTCGGTGCGTGCCATCGCATATTCGGCATGCGTTTGGGGATGCAGGAAAACCGGAAAATCCTTGCCGACGGGCTGAAAGCCCTGCGCCAGCATCTGCTCGGGTGTGGCGCCCACAACGACGTAATCGCGATCGGCCACCGGCAGGCCAAGCAAGCGATCACGTACCGCCCCGCCCACGATGTAGGTCTTCATGGCGGCAGCATGCTGGCGTTATCGGCCTGCGCCTTCACGATAGCCTTCGTAACGCGCACGCGGGGAATCGGCGCGCAAGTACTCTGGCGCAATGGCTTCGAGCGTTGCCGGCTCGAAGTTGAACACCGACGGCCACCCCCCGCTGCAGACGTTGTCCACACTCATGGCGTAGAAATTGTCGCGCGTCATCAGCTTTTTGCCGGGCTTGAACTCGAGCGCCCAGGCTTGCAAATAAGACAAAAAACCGCCGAGTGGAAAAATGGTCCGTTGTTTTCCAGTGACTTCACCCACGTAGGTCACCAGTTCCTGCAGGCTGTAAGACGTGGGGCCGCACAAGTCGTAGGTCTGACCGAAGGTGGCGGTGTTATCGAGGCTATCGGCGAATGCGCGTGCAACATCTTCCACATGCACAGGTGCAAATCGCGCGGTTGCGGCTGCCAGCGGCAGCACGGGGAATAACTTCAACAGCCGGGCAAACATGGTCAGGAAAGCATCGCCGCGACCAAATATGACCGACGGTCGGAACACGGTAACGTTGAGGCCGTAACCATGAATGAACTTGGGCCCATTCAGATACCAACTCTCGTGATCGATATGCTTCATCCCGGCCTCGCGCACCAGCGCTTCGGCAACGCCTTTCGAACGTTGATAGGCTGAGCGGGAATTTGGGTTGGCGCCCAATGCACTCATGTGCAGTAGCCGTTGCACACCCGATTCGCCACAGGCATGGATGACCTTGCGCGGCAACTCAATATGGATTTTATGGAAATCACCCCGGCGCTCGCTGGGCAGGTCTGCCCGCCCAATATTGCTTTCGTGCAGGATGCCGACCAGGTTGATGACCGCATCCATCCCGCGAAAATGCTGGATGAGTTCTTGCTGGTCATGCACGTCGGCCTCGATCACTTCTACCGTGGGCAGCAGGATCAGCTCCTTGGCCATTTCGCGGCGATGACTCAGCACACGGACATGGAGGCCACGCGCTGCGAGCTGACTGACGAGATGGGTACCGACAAAGCCGGAGCCGCCGAGGATGCAGATGCGTTCAATCTTCATGGTGGTTTACGTTTGAAAAGAGGGGGATTCGTATATAAGGCATTGCTGATTCTAATCGCCTGAACGCGAGAGTTCCAGTGCATTATCCGATTCAGGCACAGGTTGGATGGGGGTTTGACGCGCAGGCACCGTGCCCAGCCGGTCTTTCAGCAACACCGAAGGCTGGCCAAAGCGCGCAGCGTAATACATGGCGTTGCTCATGACTTTCTTGACGTAATCCCGTGTTTCGGCAAAGGGAATCGACTCGATGTAGACCGCAGACTCCATCGACGCGCTATCGCGCCAACGCTGGGCTCGACCGGGACCCGCATTGTAGGCGGCAGTGGCGAGAACCGGTGAACCGTCCAGTGTGGTTTGAACGTGCTTCAGGTAATAGGCGCCGAATTGAATGTTTTTGGCAGGGTCCTGCATCTCGCTCGGATCAAATCCCTTGATACCGAGCCGACTCGCAATCCAGCGCGCGGTGGCCGGCATGATCTGCATCAAACCCGAGGCACCGACGCCGGAACGTGCGACGTTGATGAAACGGCTTTCCTGCCGCATCAGACCAAACACCCAGGCTTCATCGATCTGGTTTTCTCGCGCAGCCTGTTGCGCCAGTTCACGGTAAGGGGCGATGAAACGCAAGTCAAAATCGTGCAATTCACGCGTGCGCTCGGCCGTATTGATGGCTCGGTCATACCATTCATTGCGACGCGCCAGTTCGGCCGCTGCCAGCAACTGTGGATCGCTCATTTCACGAATTGCCCAGTTCCATTCCTGCGTGGCGTCGCTGCGTAAACCCAGGTCTTGCAAGGCCAGCGCGCGCGCAATACCGGGATCGCGCGCAATCGCTGCCAGGTCATTGCCGCCCATTTTGATGTTGATGGTAGGCGCCTGAGCAACCGGGCCCAGCTCTTCCTGTGCCAATTGTCCGTAGTAGTGAAGCTCGCGTGACAGCCCCAGGAAAAGAGCATTTGCGGCGAGGCGCTGACCGTTCGCCAACAGCGCGCGTGCGCGCCAGTAACGCCACGCCGGCTGCGCTTGCGTGCTATCTGTCATGCTGTTTATGACACGCTGTACGGTAGGCCAATCACCCGCGCGCAGTGCCGCCCGCGCCCACCATTCACGCTGATAATCATTGACCGCCAACACACCTGCCTGCTGATACCACGACAAGGCAACCGGCTCATGGCGGCGCGCCGCCCAGGTTGCAAGGCGTGCCCAGGCAATGCTCACTTCATTCGAGTTGAACTGCGACAGACGCTTGCGCAAGGCCTGCTCCGCATCACTGGAACTGCGCCTTGCCAGTTGGTCGAGCGCATATAAAGCAATTTCGCGATCGCTACGCTGGTTCATGTCGAGGCTGCTTCCACCGAGCAAACGCCCCGGCTCGCTCATGGCCTGGTCGAGCCGCGCCGTCTGTGGGCGTTCAGCCGCGGCCATGAAATTTGCCACCGACTTGGCCACACCGGGATTACCTGCATCCAGTGCGATTCGGAACCGCCTCCAGACATCTTCCTGGTTGATCAATCCGGCTTCAAACAATTTGCTGAACAAAGGTGTGCAGGCAGAAGGCATGTCGCGCCCGGTAAACCACATCGAGACGGCCTCGCGCAGGCGCCCTGAATTGCCCTGTGACCACTCGGCGCGATAGGCGTAACACTGATGCGCTGGGTCTGGCTTGACGAGACGGGGATACTCGGCCAGATACTGCGGCCAGGCTTCACGCGCACCCAGCGACTTCAGCCAGTCGGCACGCAGCATTTCGGCCAGCCGACTGCCCGGATAACGCGCCAGAAAATCGACGATGCGCGCATCGTCGTTACCAGCGGACAGCACCAATCGCCAGTATTCGACATAGGGCAGCAAGACATGGTCGTCCGGCACCGTGCGCGCCACGCGTTCCAGGTTTGCCAGATTTCGTGCGGCAAAAGCCTGTTGCGACTGTTGTACGGCAGCATCACCCGATGCCGCCCAGACGGGCGCCACGGGCAGCATCCCCAACATGAAAAAAAGCATTATTCGAAACATGCATCGAGGATAACATGCAGCCGACACGGGGCATCGGGTCCAAATCGCCTTGCGCTCCGACCTGAATCAATCAGGCCAAAAACAACGTGTAAGCCGGGTTGCGGGATTCATCCCAGTAGCGATATCCCAGCTTCTCCAGAAATGCCTGGAAGCGTGGCTTGGCTTTTTCCGGTACCTGCAACCCGACCAGCACCCGACCATAATCCGCGCCGTGGTTTCGGTAGTGAAACAGGCTGATGTTCCAGCCGTGACTCATGCTTTCCAGAAATTGCATCAATGCGCCAGGGCGTTCGGGAAACTCAAAGCGATACAACACCTCGTTCACCGCATCGGGTGCGCGTCCGCCAACCAGGTGACGGATATGCAGCTTGGCCATTTCATTCTCGGACAGGTCGATTGCCTCCAGTCCGTGACGTTCCAGCAGCTCGACCACGCGAGCACCCTCGCCCTTGCCGGGGACGGACAAGCCCACAAAAACGCGCGCGAATTTGGGGTCAGAATAACGATAGTTGAATTCAGTGATGTTGCGCGCACCGAGCAGGCTGCAAAAGGTCTTGAAGCTGCCTGGCGTCTCGGGAATGGTGACGGCCAGAACCGCTTCGCGTTTTTCACCCAGTTCAGCGCGCTCGGCAATATAACGCAGGCGTTCGAAATTCATGTTGGCACCCGAGGCGACTGCAATCAGCGTCTTGCCCTTGAGTTTGCCTGTCGCAATCGCGGCCTTCATCCCTGCGACCGACAAGGCACCTGCTGGTTCCAGAATCGAACGGGTATCTTCAAACACATCCTTGATTGCCGCGCAAATGGCGTCATTGTTGACGCGGATGATTTCGTCCACATACAACTGCGCCAGCCGGAAGGTTTCCTTGCCGACTTTTTTAACCGCCACCCCGTCGGCAAATATGCCCACGCGTGGCAGTGTGACGCGCGCACCCTTGCTCAGCGAACGTGCCATCGCATCAGCGTCCTCAGGCTCGACACCGACAATCCTGATGTCCGGGCGCAAGCGCTTGATATACGCCGCCATGCCCGCAATCAGCCCGCCGCCGCCCACCGGAATGAACACTGAATGGATCGGGCCGGGATGCTGGCGCAGCAACTCCATCGCAACGGTGCCTTGCCCGGCAATCACATCGGGGTCGTCGTAGGGATGTACAAAAGTTGCCTTCGCCTTTTTTGCCAACTTGGTGGCATGGGCGCAGGCTTCATCGTAATTGTCGCCAAACAAAATGACCTCGGCGCCGCGCGAGAGTACCGCATCTACCTTGATTTTCGGAGTCGTCGCCGGCATCACGATGGTGGCCGTCGCGCCCAGTTTTTGCGCGGCCAACGCCACACCTTGTGCATGGTTGCCCGCGGAGGCCGCCACCACGCCGCGCGCCAACTGAGCAGCGGTCAGCTTGGACATCTTGTTGTAAGCGCCGCGACATTTGAAGGAAAACACCGGCTGCAAGTCTTCTCGCTTCAGCAGAATCTGGTTGTTGAAGCGCCGTGACAGGTTATGAGCCACATCAAGCGGTGACTCCACGGCAACGTCATACACGCTCGAGGTCAGGATGCGTTCGAGGTAATCGTCAGGTTGGCTCATGGCGGCGGTAGGTACTGGGTTTGTAAAAAGGGGGCGATGCCGCTATCTTAGCGGCCTGCATCAAAAACGACGAAAACATCATGACACAAGACGAAATGAAACAAGCTGTGGCGCGTGCCGCAGTGGACTAC